>JANXNT010000274.1 GCA_025353985.1 Limnoglobus sp. | reverse complement strand
GATTTTTAAGGACTTTTTGCGTATCTGTTGCTGAAAATCGGTCCAAAACCGACCTTTTAAGGCAATCTCAGTCAAAAACAGCCTTGGATTTCAAGCGTTTTACCCCGTGAACGGTTACGTTCGCACTTCTCGTTTCATACTTATTCTCGAAGTCGAAATAGATTGCAATGGTTCCGAAAAATCCCAAATTCAACAACTACTGCGCCAACACCACATGGCCTATTCTCCTCGGCAACACGAACCGCAACCGCTTTCTGCCCCGCATCGTGTCGATATCCTCAAACGTCGTCGCCAGAACTGTGACTTCGGCGATTCGGATCCCGTGTCGCCGCGCACCCAGACGATTTCGCGAAGTCAAAAAGTTATTGACGAAATGACGTAAGTCAGAATTCGTATCGTGCACGGACGTACCCAAAAGTGCGCCGAAATGACACAGAAGTGCGCGCAAATGACACAGAAAAGGCGCGCACGGTCGATTTTAGGTCACATAGTGACCCAAAAAGGACGGTACTTACGAAGTCTGTCGCAATAAGAGAATTTGGCGTAAACCACCACAGAATAACAAGATACGGCAAAATCGCCCGAAACCGATCAGCGATTTGCGATCAAAAAAGGGGCTTATTGAGACAAAAAAACACGAAAAACACGGTTTTTAAACTTCCGCAATTCGGACTTACGTCGATGACCAGAGGCGATTTACTACGTTGAGAGGGTGTCAGCGACGCGAAAAAGACGTTGTAAAACGGAGGAGCGGACGATGCCGTATACACCGATCCTTGCGACGCTGGGGTACGTGTTCTCGCCAGATCGGCGGCGGGTGCTGTTGGTTCACCGGAATGCACGGCCCGACGATGCGCATTTCGGCAAGTACAACGGCCTCGGCGGGAAACTCGAACGCGATGAGAATATCGTTGCGGGGATGGCACGCGAGATTCGCGAAGAAGCGGGCATCGAATGCGGGAAACTGCAACTCGCGGGTACGGTATCGTGGCCCGGATTCGGTAAGAACGGCGAAGACTGGTTTGGCTTTATTTTCCGCATTTTCACTTGGACTGGCACGCCACACGTAGCCAACGACGAAGGCGAACTCGCGTGGGTGGAACTCGACCGCGTGTTGCAATTGCCACACTGGGAAGGCGACCGCTACTTCCTGCCGATGGTGTTCGACCTGGACGCGGCCCCGTTCCACGGCGTGATGCCGTACCAGAACGGCCAACCGCTCAGTTGGTCACAATCGATTCTCGGTTAATCGGGCGATCAATCGCAATCGGCATATCCGACGGAAATCGGCCAGCGCCTACAATCTCATGTGGCATTCGAAATTGTGCTGCGAAGAAATGTGTTCTAGATTGTTACGATTCCGTTCACAAAACCGACCGCCAGAACCCCATGGATCTGGAACTACTGTTAGTTCCCCCCAATGCTGGAACGTAAACGAACAGCGAAGACGGTTCTCTTAACCCGAGAACCCGACCCATTTACTCCGGAAGCGGGCGCAGAGCCACTTCCAGGGTACAGATTGCAGCGCCTGCGCGGTCGGGGAGCATTCGCGACGGTGTGGGAAGCGAGTACGCCGAGCGGCGACTCGATCGCGATGAAGTTCCTTTCGAGCCAGAATACCAACTCGACGGCGCGAGAAATCCGCACGTTGCAAGGCATCCAGCGGCTCGAACACCCGAATCTGTTACAGACGCGGCGAGTCTGGTCGATGCCGGGGTACATCGTGATCGCGATGGATCTCGCCGACGCGAGTTTGCTCGATCTTTACCTGCTGTACGCCGAAGAGTTTCAGCAAGCGGTCGACGTAAAACAGATTCTCTTGTATCTGCACCAAGCGGCGGTGGCGCTCGATTATCTGAACGCTCGTTCGCACGCTTTCGAGGGAAAGATCGTCGGCTTCCAACACGGCGACGTGAAGCCGAACAACATTCTTTTGGTTGCGGACGAAGCGAAACTCGCCGACTACGGGTTGGCGTTGCCCATGAATGGCAGCACGACGCCGTGTTACCGTCAGGGCACGCTCGATTATGCTGCCCCGGAGATTTTCCTAGGTAACATGACCGACACTAGCGATCAGTACAGCCTCGCGGTCACGTACTATTTGCTGCGAACCGGTGCGTTCCCGTTTCCGTCGCCACCGAAGGTTCCCGGTAAGAATTACTACCGACCGCCGCCCGATTTGAGCTTGCTGACGAACGAGGAACAGCCGGTACTCGCACGGGCGTTAACCCCCGCGCCGCAGAGCCGCTTCCCATCGTGTACGGAGATGATGGCGCAACTGCTGCGTGCGAATTCGATGGAACTGGTGCCACTGCCGAACGGGAAGACATCCGTGCAACTGGTGGCGCGATCGTCGCACATTTCGAGCATCACGCGTTCCATTGCCCGACCTTCTCAGGCGTCCTGATGTTTTTTGCACCGTTTTTCCGCGTCGCGATGACCGCACCCGGACGGCAGATTGCGTTCCGCCGTGCGGTTGTCATGCACATTTTCGCCGTGGCCGCGCTCGTCGGCTTCGTCATCCAAACGCCAACACCCGCGATCATTTCGGCCGTCGCGCAGATCCTGCTCGTGCTCGGTTTCGTCGAAGGGGCCGCAATGATCGGCTGGCGTTTGACGCAGATGCCGAAGAGCCAAGCACTCGAATTCCTGCTGATTTCACCGATCCAGCCGAAACGCCTATACCTCGCCGAATGGCTTGTCGGCGTCGGTCGCTTCACGCTCGTTCAACTGGCGGGGCTGCCAGTCGTGGTGATGTTAATCTTCGCAGACATCGTCGAGACGCCGGACTTGCTCGTGCTCGCGCTGATGCCGTACATCTGGGGCGTCGTCGCGGGGCTGGGCCTGACGGCGTGGGTGTACGAACCGGTGGGTGTGCGGCGAATCGGCGAAATGCTCGGCCTGCTCGGCGTGCTGTTTTACCTGATTATTGGCGTCGTGGCCGGAGAGAACTTGCGGCTTTGGCTGAACCGGATGCCCGAATCGCTCGGACGCTTCCTATTCGATTCCGTGATGTTCCTGCACACGATGAACCCGTTCGGCATCGTGCGCTACTGGTTCGCCAGCGATCGCGCCAACTGGTTGGCATGGCAACGCTTCACGAACTTGCACCTATTCGCGGCGGCGCTCGGTACGCTGTTCCTCTGGCGTGGAGCATCGCGGTTACGCGGGCATTTCCACGACCGACACTACAAACCGCTCGATTCGTCGCGGGCCACGCAACTCGAACGCATCGGCGACAAACCGCTGTCGTGGTGGGCGATTCGCCGCGTCATGGAGTATTCGGGCCGCGTGAACTTGTGGCTCGCGGGTGGGTTCTCGCTGGTGTATGCCGCATTCCTAATGGCGGGCGACGACTGGCCCGCGTGGATGGGCAAACTCGTGTTCTTCATGTTCGAAACGTGGGGCGGCGCACCGATGGTCGCGACGGCACTCGTCGTTTTGGCGGCAGTACCGGCGGCGTATCAGTTCGGCCTTTGGGATGCCAGCCCGCAAGACCGCTGCCAACGCCTCGAATTGCTGTTATTGACCGACCTCAGTAGCTGGGATTACTGCCATGCGTCGTTGTCGGCATCGTGGAAGCGCGGTCGCGGTTATCTCGTCGGCGCGGCGTTCCTCTGGGTCGCGCTCGCCGTCTCGGGCCGCATCGCGTGGTACGACGCCATCGCCGCCGCACTCGGTGCCTTCGCGATCTGGGCCTTCTCGTTCGCGGTGGGGTTTCGCGGCTTTTCCACGGGCAACCAGACCAACGGCATCGCAAGCGTACTCACGATGGGAATGCCGCTCGCGCTCTACGGCCTCTACCGTTATGGC
>JANXNT010000232.1 GCA_025353985.1 Limnoglobus sp. | reverse complement strand
TCGTAGATCGATTTCGGGAACGGATTCGACTTCTGAAACACCATCCCCACTCGCCGACGTAAGTCGACGAGATTGACATCGCGGTCGTATATATCCTTGCTATCGAGGCGGATTTGTCCCGTACGCTTTGTGCCGTCGATGAGGTCGTTCATCCGGTTGAGCATCCGGAGTAGCGTCGATTTGCCGCAGCCGCTCGGTCCGATAAACGAAACGACGGAGCGTTGTGGGATGACGAGCGAAATATCGAAGAGCGCTTGCTTGCCGGGGTACCAGAAGTTGACGCCATCGAGGCCGAACTTCGGCTGCGACGACGCCATATTAAACGACGACTTCCCGGCCGTTTCCCGCGCCGTCACGATATCGGTGAACATCCGGGTCACGTTGAGCCTCCACGATCCGAAGCTATTGTCTTCACAACTGTTGTAGACTCAGATTGTGAAGAAAACGAGAAGGAACGAAGAAGACGCAGCGTGACTCGGCATTTCGGGATGCGCATCCTGATACAGTAAGTTTCATCCGGTCATTCTGCTCGCAGTGTATCCACTATGCCGAACGAACGCTTTCATGTCCGCGTGGCAAAAGAGTCTTTCATCTTTAGCTGCGGGCACTTCATCACGCTCGATGGCAATCAATGCGAGCGATTGCACGGCCACAACTACCGCGTCGGTGTCGAAGTCGAAGGGCCGCTCGACGAAAATCACTACGTCTTCGACTTCCTCGCACTCCGCGACCGCACGCTGGCGATTACAACCGAACTCGATCACCACATGCTGATCGCGATGCGAAACCCGCTGATCCCCGTTGTTGTGACAGCGAAGTCGGTGCGGGTGAATTTCGGCGATAAGGAATGGATCTTCCCGCGTGGCGATTGCGTTTTGCTCGAGATTGAAAACACGACTGCGGAACTGCTGGCCAAGTGGATCGCCCATCGGCTGATCGACGATTTGCGGAGCCGCCACTTCTCCCCGCAAATCCTGCGGCTCGAAGTCGAAGAAAACATCGGTCAGTCAGCGGTCTTCCATTGGACCGCAACTGACGCGTTTTGACGCTCTCATAATTGACGTAAGTCACAATTGCAGAGGCTCAAAAACCGTGTTTTCGGGTGTTTTTTCGTCTCAAAATGTCACTTTTTGATCGCAAATCGCGGATGCGTTTCGGTCGTTTTTGCCGTATCCTGCATTCCTGACGTGGGTTACGTCGACGGTCATTCGATTGACACTCGGCGCTAGTACCGTCCTTTTCGGGTCACTATGCGCCTTTTATATGTCATTGCGCGCTCTTTCTGTGTCATTTCGCGCCTTTTCTGTGTCATTTGCGCGCACTTTTGAGTGCGTCAGTGCACACCACATAATTCCGACTTACGTCAAATCGTCTAAAACTTATTGACTTTGCGAAATCGTGTGGCCTCGAGAATCCCGGTTGAGTGATCTCGCAAAATTGATCGAAGCTGCGGACGATTTTGATGTCGCGCCGACCGAGTATGTTGCACGCTGTTTGCTTCGCGTTTACATTATGACTCACGTTGGGTACGATTACTCACGGACCTGGTTATAATCCAATCATGAATACTGTAAGCCTCCAAGAACTCCAACGCGACCCACTCGCCATTCTTCGTCGTGCGAAATTGGGGGAATCGTTACTCGTCGTCGATGATGGCCAGCCGATTGCCGAATTACGGCCACCCAATGCCAGTCGGCCATGTGGACTTGCCGAAGGCGAGTTCACAGCCCCGGATGATTTTGATGCCGCATTACCCGATGACATTCTCGACGAGTTTGCGTACCCGCTGCCAGTCCTTCCAATCGTGTGAACGATCCCGTTCGCACGTTATCCTGGATCGGGTGTTGCATGCGATTCGGTTCGCGTCTACACTATCTCCCACGGTGGGTGCGATTACCCACGGCCTGCCCGTTTCATCGAAAGGAACTTCCTATGTCATCGCGTCTCTCACGTCGGCGGTTCGTGCAACTCACGAGCGCCGGTAGTCTCGGGTATCTCTTTACCGGCCCCGCGTTCTCGGTGTCCAAAGCTTACGGTGCGAACGAGAAACTCCGCGTTGCCGGTATCGGCGTCGGCGGCAAAGGTTCGAGCGACATCGACCAAGCAGGCGAACTGATGGAAGTCGTCGGCCTGTGCGACGTCGATAAGGATTACCTCGGCGCGAAGCTCAAAAAGTGGCCCAAAGCCAAGGGCGTTTCGGACTTCCGCAAACTGTTCGACGATGCCGAATTGATGAAGACCGTCGATGCTTTCACGATCAGCACGCCCGACCACATGCACGCGCTGCCCGCCGCGATGGCGATGCGTGCCAAGAAGCACGTCTATGTCCAGAAGCCACTCGCACGCACCGTGTTCGAGAACGACTTGCTCCGCAAAGTCGCGAAAGAAAACGGCGTCTGCACCCAGATGGGTAACCAGGGCACGACCGAAAACGGCCTGCGCCGTGCGGTGGAAATTATCCAAGCGGGGACGATCGGCGATGTGACCGAAGTTCACGTCTGGACGAACCGCCCCGTGTGGCCACAAGCCCCTGGCGTGATGAAGCGCTACGAAGACGCTGCCGTGCCCGAATACCTCGACTGGCAATCGTACCTCGGGCCAGCCCCGGAACGCCCCTACGCACACGGGCCGAGCAAGGGCAAACGCGGTTGTTACCACGACTTCAACTGGCGCGGCTGGTGGGACTTCGGCACCGGCGCGATCGGCGACATGGCCTGCCACACCGCGAACATGGCGTTCATGGCGCTCAAGCTGCAAATGCCCGTCAAAGTCTCCGCGACCGCGACCGACGTCAACGGCGAAACCTGCCCAAGTTCGGCACACGTGACCTTCCAGTTCCCCGCACGCGGCGACCTCCCACCCGTCACTGTGCACTGGTACGAAGGCAAGGGCAAAGACGGCAAGAAGCTCGTGCCTCCGCAAGACTGGATCGACAAGGCACTCGCCATCGACCCCGATCAAAAGCGGAACAAGGGCTTGGTGAATAGCGGTAGCATCGTGATCGGCTCGAAGGGTTTCGCTTACTCGCCGAACGATTACGGTGCGGAGGTGTACTTCGGGCCAACGGCGGCATTCGAGGGCATGAACACGAAGAAGCCCGAGAAGCTGGCGATCAACGGCAAGTTCGACCAAGGTCAGAAGAACGAATGGGTCGACGCGATCAAGGCCGGCAAGCCCGAAATCGCCCTCTCGAACTTCGATTACGCGAGCTACCTCGCGGGTGCGTTCGTGCTCGGTAACGTCGCCATCCGCACGGGACAGGGCTTCGAGTTCGACCCTGCCACGCTCGAGTGCAAAGGCAACAAAGACGCCGCGCAGTACGTCAAGTACGAGTACCGCAAAGGCTGGAACATGCTGGAAAAGTCGTAAGCATTCGCGATGAATCGTCGCGCGGCGGGTTCGCACCCGTCGCGTGCATTTTTCTCTCCTCCCACACATCGGAATCCATTCCATGGCTCGCACACTCTCCCGGCGTCGTTTCGGCCAACTCTCGACAGCGGGCGGCCTCGGCTACCTGTTCACCGGCCCGGCATCGTCCATATCGAAGGTTTACGGCGCGAACGAGAAACTCCGCGTCGCTGGCATCGGCATCGGCGGCAAAGGATCGAGCGATATCGATCAGGCCAGCAAACTGATGGAAGTTGTCGCGCTCTGCGATATCGACGACAACGCGGTGGCCGCGAAGAAGAAAATTTGGGCCGACGCGAAGACATTCTCCGACTACCGCAAGATGTACGACGATGCCGAACTGATGCGCACAATCGACGCCGTCACAGTCAGCACGGCGGATCACCATCACGCACTGGCGGCCGCGTTCGCCATCCGAAACAAGAAGCACGTTTACTGCCAGAAACCGCTAACGCATAGCGTGTTCGAGGCGCACTTGCTCAAAAAGCTCGCGAAAGAACACGGCGTCTGCACGCAGATGGGTAACCAAGGTACCGCACTGCCGGGCTTGCGTCGCGCAGTCGAACTCGTGCAGTCCGGAATCCTCGGCACCGTGAAGGAATGTCACGTCTGGACGGATCGGCCCCGCGAATATTGGAAGCAATCGCCCGTACTCACGAAGCGCCCTGAAGGCACGTTCCCCGTTCCGAAGAACATCCATTGGGACACGTTCCTCGGGCCAGCACCGGAACGCCCCTATGCACCCGGCTACACGCCGAGCGTCTGGCGCGGCTGGTGGGATTTCGGCACCGGCGCAATCGGCGACATGGCGTGCCACACCGCGAACATGGCGTTCATGGCGCTCAAACTCGGCAGCCCGAACCACGTGAAAGCCGAGAGCGGCGAGGTCAACCCCGAGACCGCACCCGCGTGGGCGCACGTGATGCTCGACTTCCCCGCACGCGGCGAACTCGCACCTGTCACGCTACACTGGTACGAAGGCAAGAACGGCGAGAAAAAGATGCTCCCGCCCGAAGAGCTACTCGCGAAGGCCGTGCCCAAAGGCATGAAACTCGTCGGCAGCGGTTCGATTCTCGTCGGCGATAAGGCGATCCTTTACAGCCCGAGCGACTACGGCGGCAGTTGCATCATCACGCCAAAACCTGACGAAGCGAACCTGACGAAGCCCGAGAAACTCGCCGCGTACGATGGCAACAACGACCAGAATCAGAAGAACGAGTGGGTTGCCGCAATCAAGGCCGGTAAGCCACAGATCGCGCTGTCGAACTTCGATTACTCCGCCATGCTGGCCGCCGCGTTCCTCCTCGGTAACGTCGCGATCCGCACCGGCAAGCCATTCGATTTCGACGGCGAGAAGCTAACCGCCAGCATCCCCGAAGCCGCGCAGTACATCAAACGCGAGTACCGCAAAGGCTGGGATATGCTGGAGAAGATGTAACTTTTCAGATAATCCATTCCCGTTAGCCCGAAGCGCTAGCGAGGAATGACAGTCAACCCTACGCGATCACGGGTCGTGGTGAGTCTTCGAAACACGACGGTTCGTACGCCGGAAATGTCGGTTTTGCGTCGCGTCTAAACGGGGATGTCTCGTGCCAGCACGCTCCGCAAGTTTTGAAGTTGCGCTATTTAGCCGCGCCGCGTAGGCTTTGTGTAGCGAAGCGCGGGGCGGAAACTCTCCGAACCAACGTGGACAAACCGAAATTACCGAGCCGATTCCCCGCAAGGGGTCGGGTGTGAGACTCACGCCCGTTTTCACGATCCTGCACACTTGCAAAGTCACAATTGAGTGGTTGCGCATCACCCGACCCCTTGCGGG
>JANXNT010000204.1 GCA_025353985.1 Limnoglobus sp. | reverse complement strand
ATGCGCTACGTCACCGAGATCGTCTTTGCCACTCGCACGATGCAACCGTCACTGCCACGCGGAGAATTGCGACTCGTTATCCAAGCGGTGCCTTCGTCGCATTCGGAACTTCCCGCGCTGCTGTTGCGAACCTATGAAGGCACATTCGATTTGCCCGAACTCAACGGCACGCGGACGGCGTCGGACATCATTTCTGCCTACGAAACCGGCTGGAACGACGAAACGCCGCTCTGGTTCCTCGCCACCCACAATGGAGTATCGGTAGGAGTGCTCATGCTATCGCTGCAACCGGATCGCACGATCGAACTGACGTACCTCGGCCTCGTTCCTGAAGCGCGCGGGCGTGGCTTCGGCGAAGAGATCCTGCAATACGCGCTCGACCGTGCCACCGTAGAAATGGCCTACGCCATCCACCTGAGTATCGATGCCCGCAATGCCCCGGCAATCCGGTTATACCGCAAGCACGGGTTCGCAGAAACGGCACGGCGCAAGGTGTATCTTGCGATCGGAATCGGTTAGTCAAAAATGGATCGAATGTGCGAAGTCGGATGGTTTCCGCGCCTGTTGTATGCAGGCGCACGCGCTTTCAATCTGTAACGATTGCGCATTAATTCCGGGTTAGACACAGACGGAACGAATGCGCCTTCGCACGCGCAATCGGCGTGCCGCAACTCACATTGGCAACGGTTGGAAATTCCCATCCAGACTGCATCCTTACCCTTGCGAATGCAACACACGCATCACTCACCGACATCGGTATGGAGTCCCCTCTCGTGCAGGTCGGTCGTTCCGCATCACCATCTGATGACTCCATCACCGCCCTCATCGAGGCCGCATTCGTCGGTCGCATTGGTGCGGCCCGTTTCAGCCTGTGGTTCCCGCCGAATGCACGGCTATTGTGGTTCGGCCACGAACTCGTGGTCGCTTCGCGGAACTCGCATTTTCAGGAATGGGCAGACGATAAATTCGGCCCGGCATTGCGAGAAGCGGTGGCGGAAGTCTGCGGCGAAGGTATCGGCACGCGGTTCGTCTCGGACCCCGATTTGTTCGCCGATGCGAAGCCCGCGAAAGTGGCCGCACCCGCACCCCAACTGAACCTGTTGGGCGAGCCGTGCCCGCCGCCGACACCGCAAGCCGCCAAGAAGATCGCGAAAGCCAAAGCGGAGACGATCACCAAGACGGGGCGACGCTGGAAAACCTTCGACGAATTCGTCGTCGGCCAATCGAACCGCGTCGCCTGTGCCGCCGCGCTCAGTGTTTCCGAGGAACCGGGTTTAGGTCCGAACCCGCTCGTGATTCATGGCCCCGTCGGCACCGGCAAAACGCACCTGCTCGAATCGATCTACGCCGCAATGCGCAAAGCGGGTGGCGACTCGCGGCCACTGTACGTGACCGCCGAGGACTTCGCGAATCGCTTCATCCCCGCCGCACGGCTCGGCAAAATGGGCGCGTTTCGCAGGCAGTTCCGCGAATGTTCGGCGCTACTGCTCGACGATTTGAACTTCTTAGCGACGAAGCGAGCGACGCAAGAAGAGTTTCTGCACACGCTCGATGCGCTGATCGCCGATGGCCGCCAAGTCGTCGTGACAGTCGATTGCCACCCGCGATTGGCCGACGACCTCATGCCCGAGTTACGCGACCGTTTGCTCGGTGGCGTGGCGTGGGGATTGCTTCCGCCCGACGATGAAACGCGGCTCGGGATTCTTCGCCGGAAATCGCTGGGTACGATCCCCGACGAGGTGCTGAAATACCTCGCGCGGAACCTGCGTGGCAACGTCCGCGAACTCGAAGGGGCCGTCCATTGCGTACGGCATTTCGCGAAGGTGACCGCGCAGCCGATGACGAACCTGCTGGCACGCGAAGCCCTCGGCGATCTGCTACGGCATACCGTACGTGCGATCACCGTATCGGATGTCGACTTGGCCGTTTGTGCGCTCTTACGAATTCCTGCCGGGACGTTGCAATCGAAGTCGCGTTCGTGGGCAGTCAGCCACCCGCGAATGCTCGCGATTTTCCTCGCACGCAAACTCTCGGCCGCAACTTACGGCGAGATCGCCAAACACTTCGGCGTGAAGCAGCACAGCACCGCAGTCGCAGCCGAAAAGAAGGTCCGCAAGTGGATCGCCGACAGCACGATACTCGTGCTGGGCGAGCGAAAATGGGGCGTGAAAGACCTGCTCGACAGCGTCGAACGCGACCTCAACAAATAGTGCGCAATTGGGAATTTCTACCAAGTTTTCGTCTCTCATAATCGACGTAAGTCCGAATTGCAAACACTCCAAAACCGTGTTTTGGAGTGTTTTTTCGTCTCAAAATGCCACTTTTAATCGGCTTTCGCTAATCCGTTTCGGGGAATTTTGCCGTAAATTGAACTGCTGTCGTGGTTTGCGTCGGCGACCCTTCGATTGACACTCGCTGCAAGTCCCGACCGAAACGGACCAAAAATCGACCGAATGGGTACCAATATGGCACCAACATTGACCGAACGCGCCCTTTCTGGGTCATTTCGGCGCACTTTTGGGTACGTCCGTGGCAGTGTGCAAAAGTCGACTTACGTCAATTAAACTAGAACTTATTGAATTCGCAAAATCGTATGGATGCGTCAACAGAAAGCCCTCGGACGAACGTCCGTGGGGGAGTCCTCGGCGCGCACCGGTTACGTTGCCCGTCCTTGAATTTTGCAAAGCATCGCGATCCGAATTCCGTTTCGTGCCAGCCCGCATCGCACTTGTGAAGTTACGCTGTTTTGAATTGCAGGCGTTTCACGCACAAACATGCGTCTGGCGAGCGGCATTGCGTAAGCATGCCGTGGTAGCCGCAGCGGGTTCCCACGGCATGCTCACGCTGTGCCGCTCGCCGGGTTTTCGAGAATGTAC
>JANXNT010000176.1 GCA_025353985.1 Limnoglobus sp. | reverse complement strand
AGGCGATCTTCCTCGAACCGAACGGCCCGTTCGCGGTGCCGGCTGCGGACGTCGAAAAACAACTCGCCCTCGACGACAGCAAAACCCTTGCCGCCATGCGCGTGCAATTGCAAGAAACCAAAAAGGCCGCGCCGCCGATATATCCCGCGGCCAACGTCTTGCAGGGTGGCGGCACCACAATGAAAGTGTTCGTCCGTGGCAACCCGTTGAAGTTCGGCGAAGTCGCACCGAAAGGCTTCTTGCAGCTACTCACGTCGCCGATTTCCACAACTTCCAAAGATTACTCGCGGCTCGACTTGGCCAACGCTGTCGCGTCGAAAGACAATCCCCTCACGGCTCGCGTGATTGTCAACCGCGTCTGGCAGCAGCATTTCGGCAAAGGACTCGTCGGCACGCCGAGCAACTTCGGCAAACTCGGCGACCGGCCCACGCACCCCGAACTGCTCGATTGGCTCACGCTGAATTTCATCGGACGCGGTTGGTCGATCAAAACGTTGCACCGCACGATCATGCTGTCTTCGACGTATCAACTCAAGAGTTCGACCACCGTGGCGGGGATCGCCACCGATGGCGACAACGCGATGTTGTGGCATGCGAATCGACGTCGGATGGACGTAGAAATCTGGCGGGACAGCCTTCTCGCGGTATCCGGGAACCTCGATCGTACGGCCGGCGGGCCGACGTTCGACCTGAAATCGGATACGAATCGTCGCACCGTTTACGCCAAAATTAGTCGGCACGAACTCGATGGCTTATTGCGACTGTTCGACTTCCCCGATGCCAACGTGACCGCCGACAAACGCACCGTCACCACCGTGCCGCAACAGCAACTGTTCGCGCTCAACAGCGAGTTCATGCTGAAACAAGCGAAGAGTTTTGCCGCACGGTTGCAACGACTGCCAAACGACATGGAGCGTATCCGTGCCGGATACCAACAAGCCTACGGACGTTCGCCCTCCGACAAAGAACTGTCGCTCGGCGAACGATACCTGACCCTGAAGCCGACGACGGAAGATAAGCTTTCGAGGCTGGAGCAATACGCACAGATTCTGCTCGCTTCGAACGAGTTCCTTTACATCGATTAATCGCAGAGGTAAGACGATGCTCCCGATGAATCGCCGACAGTTGCTTGCCCGCACGGGTACCGGTTTCGGTATGCTCGGCCTCGCTGGCGTGCTTGCTTCGAGTGGCGAACTCGCGGCCGCGGTTCCGGCTGCGTCGCCGTTGTCGCCGAAACTGCCACACTTCGCGCCGAAAGCGAAGCACGTCATCCACCTGTTCATGAACGGCGGCCCGTCGCAGGTCGATACGTTCGACCCAAAGCCGGCGCTCGACAAGTATCACGGCCAGAAGCCCGCTGCGGCTGGTTTAAAGACCGAACGCAACACCGGCGGGCTGTTCCGCTCGCCGTTCAAGTTCGTGAAGTGCGGGAAGTCGGGCATCGAAGTCTCGGAGATTTTCCCCGAAATCGGCAAGTGTATCGACGACATCTGCGTCATCCGTTCGATGCACACGAACGTGCCGAATCACGAGCCTTCGTTGTTGATGATGACATCGGGTAACACGCAGCCGATCCGCCCGAGTATGGGTTCGTGGCTGTCGTATGGCCTCGGTACCGTCAACCAAAACCTGCCGGGCTTCGTAGTGCTCTGCCCAGGCAAACCGGTCGTTGGCCCACAACTCTGGGGCAACAGTTTCTTGCCGGGCGTGTATCAAGGGTGCCACATCGCCAGCCTCGATCCGAAGCGAATCATCGAGCATATCGAAAATAAAAGCGTCACCAAAACCAGCCAGCGTGGGCAACTCGATTTGCTCAACGAACTCAACCGAATGCATCGCGATGTTCGCGATAACGACGACCAACTCGACGCACGCATCCAGTCGCTCGAAATGGCGTACCGAATGCAAACCGAGGCCCAGGAAGCGTTTGATGTCAACCGCGAAACCAAAGGCACTCGCGAACTCTACGGCAGCGGCACCTTTGCCGATTCGTGCCTGATCGCGCGTCGCCTCGTCGAACGCGGCGTCCGCACGGTGCAAGTGTTCTTCGGTTCCGGCCAACCGTGGGACGATCACGGCGAACTCGAAAAAGGCCACCGGGAGAAGGGCAAAGCGAGCGACAAAGCCGTGGCCGCCCTTTTAACAGACCTGAAACGAACGGGGTTACTCAAAGACACACTCGTGTTGTGGGGCGGCGAATTCGGCCGCACGCCGACATCCGAAGGCGCATCGGGCCGCGACCACAACAACCACGGTTTTAGCGTTTGGATGGCAGGCGGCGGCGTGAAAGGCGGCATGACCTACGGCGCATCCGACGAGTTCGGCTTCGCCGCCGTCGAGAAGAAAGTCCACGTCCACGATCTCCACGCCACGATTTTGCACCTCCTCGGGTTCGACCACGAGAAGCTCACCTACCGCTACGCCGGCCGCGACTTCCGCCTGACCGACGTCCACGGCCGCGTGGTACATGAACTCCTCGCCTGATTCGAGAACCATCCCCTTTGGACCTTGGATGCCCATCGGATGACCTCCCCACTCTTTGATGGTTCCCTCGGCGGCGGGGCGATCCTGCTCCTCGTCGTCTCGCTGACGATCGCACTCGCATTCGAGTTCG
>JANXNT010000166.1 GCA_025353985.1 Limnoglobus sp. | reverse complement strand
TGGCGATGAAAGCCGAGATCGAAGTCGAGTGGAAAGCGGCGTGGTACCCGGCGGTCGTACTCAAGAAAGACGGTTTGAAGTCGTTCGTGCATTACGTAAACTTCGACGACACGTGGGACGAATGGGTGACGGCCGAGCGCTTCCGCCCACTCAAGAAGTGACGCGGGTTCTCGCCCTGCCGAGTGCCGCCACGGTGAAAATGAGCGGATACAGTTTCTCGAAATACCACAGTTTCGCGAAGTAAAACCCGATCGGCGACGGTTCGCGGAACCGTCCCGATTCGACCGATTCGATGAGCCACGTCACTCCGCGCTGCACTCGAGTATCACTTGCAGCCAAGTCCAAAAGCACTTCCACCGCAACTGCCGTTTCTTCGACGCTGCTCGGGCAATCGCTCGCACCGCCCCAGCCACCATCAGCATTTTGCACGCTCAATAAATAGCTGACACCGCCTTGGCACTGCGTCGTGTGTGCGAGATGCAAATCGCGATACGCCGCGATAACGCGAGCGGTACCATAGACGGGGTTGATGTCGTCGGGGGCGTGCTGGTTACCGAACCAGAGCGGCAACCACGAACCATCAGGACGCTGCTGCCGGGCGAGATACGCAAGCCCCGCTTGGCAATTCGCGGGATCGGCGCGCAGCGAGTGCGCCGTCAGATCCGAGCCACTGCGATCGAACGGCAACGTGCCCCAACCGCGGCAAAACGTCGGTTGGCCACCATCGCGGTTCCGCAGATCGTTCATCCAGCGCCGCCCGTTTTGCGATGATTTCACGCCGAGATTCTGCAACGCCAAGATCGCGCCTGGCGTGTCGTCGCAATCGGGCACGCTGCCGGGGCAGTGGCTCCAACCCCAACCGCCGGGGTCCGCATCGGTGAACGGGTGACGCACTTTCACTTGCTGTTCGAGTAGCCACGTTTGCAGCGGCTCGCGGTCGCCGATGGCATCGAGATCGTTCGCTGCGGACAGGGCGTTCACACTCAGCGTCGTCACCCAAATGCTCAGGTTCGTGTCGATCGGCCAACTGCCATCGGGGCGAACCGAATCGACGAGGAAGCGGATCGCTTCGCGTGTCACGGGGCTATCACTCTGGCCGATGTTTGCGAGCGCCATTGCCACGAATGCGGTGAGTGGCGTCGCTTCGAGGTAGCCGCCGCTCGACGGTTGAATGCGATGCAGCACGCGCAAACTCGGCGATTTTGCCAGCCAGCGCAGCAGTTTCGTGAGCGGGTTCCACGTACCACGATGATGGTGAACGCACTGGCCGATGGCGATGAGCGCGGGGAGGGCGTAGCTAACGACGGGCAGTTGCGCGAAGCGGTACCACGATTGCGGCAGGCACGCCAACTCGAACGGCAAGCGCGGCACTTCGCGCCACGGCACCAGCTCCGCAATCGCACACGTCATTAGGATCGGCACGCTGAACGTGCGGTCTTTGCCGTAGCGATTGCGAATCGCCTCCGCGCGCTCGGCCGGAGTCTGGCCACACGTTCGCGCGAGATACGCTTCGATGCGAACGCCGGTATCCGGGTATGTGCTTCCCATTTTCGCCACGGTCAATGCGGCGCGGCACAACATGGATGTCGAGATGTTGGAGAGGCTTTTCGTCGTGTCGCCCCAACCACCATCGGCATTCTGATGCGAGGCCAGCCAGTGAATGCCACCCGCGATTTGGGACGAATATTTTGTACGATCCACAAGTTGCAGCGCGATCACCGCAACCGCCGTCGATAGTGCCGACGTGGAAAGTTCGCCGAGCCAGAAACCATCGGCGGTTCGTTCGGCAAGCAGCGCATCGCGAGCAACGTCGTACGCAGTATGGAGGCGAGAAGGGGGTGTCACGATGGTGGGTCTTTTGCAATTCGAGCGAGTATCATTTGCAGATCGCGACGGTATCTTGGCAACCATATGACTTGAGCCATTCGTCCATCTCCGCTATCATCTGGTCGTTCGGTATGCCCATGCCCGCATCGATCTCAGCAAGTCCTAATGTCGCATTTGCATCGACATAGATTCGGTAAAGTAACCGCTCCAGCGTGACGTCTTCAGGCAGGTTCTCGACGATGCGATTTGCGATTGATTTTGCACTTTCCATCGTCGCACCTCATGCTGTTAGCGTATTTGCAATCTGCGATTTTAGCCATTGCTCCATCTCCTGCATGACTTGTTCATTTGGTATGCCTCGGCCTGCGTCGATCTCGGCTTCGCTGATCTAGATCTTCGCGCACAATTCGATCCGATACCGAACTTGCTCCCACGTGCAGTCGTCGGGCATGACTTGCAGAACCTTCATTGCCAGTTGTTTCGCGCTTTCCATCGTCATTCCTCCTGCGGGCATTATAACCCGAGTAAATCCAGATCGTCGACGAGTCGGTCGAGGTCGTCTTTGGGCTGTTGGGATTTGCCCGTTTGTCGCTTGGGGATGCCGACGGCGAGGCCCACCGCGTCGCGGCCGTCGGCGACGAGTTCGCGGTCACGCTCGGCGACGGCGGCGGTCAGTGCGTCGACCGTGTCGCCACCGCCGAACAGCTTGCTCAGGTCGATCTTCAAACCGCCGATCGCGCCCACATCCGCGCCCGCAATCGTTGGTGTTTTATACTCGGGGAACATGATCGCGGTTTGCGGGCAGACGCGGCTACAGGCGGGGCAGCCCTTCTTGCACTGATCCTGATTCTCGGTGAGAATCCGGTCGAACGAATCGACGCCATATACGCCGAACAGGCAGAAATCGAGGCATTCGAGGCAGTTCGTGCAGCGGTTGTAGTCGATCACCGGGTACCAACGCCGGTTGGCCGGGGCGAGCAAATCGTCTGCGTTGAACATCGGCAACGCGATCGTCGGTTCCGCGTGGCCGTTCTTGGAAGGTAACCCGAGCGAGATCATCACCGGGTTCGCGACGGCTTTGTCGATTGCTTTCTGGCGAATTCGTTCCGTGGCTTCGGCGATGATGCGACGAATCTCGTTGACGTACGGTTCGGCTTTGTTGAAGTCTCGCAAATCGAGCGTGTAAATGTGCCGGTCTGGGATGGTTCCCGTCGCGCCAATGCCTTCGAGTGGCTTTTCCTTCTCTTTTTCCTCTTCATCGTCGGCGGGCGGTTTGAGCAAGGTGATGCCGAACTGCCCTTTGATGCCATCGCGGTCGAGCAACCAGAATGCGGCGCGCGGGAACAGCCAGCTTAATACGACCATGTCGCCGGGAACGGATTCAAGGAACATCCGCCCGGTGTGGTCCGGCCCCATGTCGTAGAGGTTCGGCACGATCGAAACGTCGACGCCCGGCTCCATGATCAGTGCGGCGGCGAGGCTTTCTTCCAGCCCGCGCTTGGCGGGGTTTTTACCGGGGGCTTGCGATAATACGACCGTCAGTTTGCGGCTCATAGTTACTCGTCGTCGTCGAGGTTCACTTGGTTCTTCAATATCCGTTGCGCTGTCGCCCACGCCCCTTCCAGGTAGGCGTAGTATTCACCTGCGTCCATCGTACCCGAAATGTCGGCGGCCATCTCGAACAACCAGCCGGTTGCGTGCGTGTCCGAGTTAATCGCCGATGGATCGTTCAGCAAACTCGGGTTGAACCGAATGTCTTTGCCCGCAAGCGGCGAGTAGAGTTCGCTTTGCGCCTTGGAGCTTTCGATGAAGCCGATCTCTTGCTTCAGCGCGACCGCATCGCCGTCGTTGACCTTCCATTCGAGGAAATACACGTCTTGCATCAGCCGCACCGCGTACCCCGTGAACCCGAATTGATGCCGCCCATCCGCCCCCGGACGGCACCACATGTGGTTCCGGCAATAGCGCACGTCCGCAGGCAGAATTGCGGGGTGTTTGCCCATCAGAAACGTAAGCGAATCGGGCATGGCGGGATGCGGCAGGAAGGTTCGCTGCGTGGCAAACCGGTAGTCATCGCGAAGCCAATTCTATGGAAGTTCGCGGTATTTCGAGGTTCATAATCGACGTAAGTCCGATTTCTCCCGGCTCAAAAACCGTGTTTTTCGTGTTTTTTTCGTCTCAAAATGCCACTTTTTGATCGCAATTCGCTTATCGGTTTCGGGCGATTTTGCGGTATCCCTCAATCCTGCCATGGTTTACATCGATGTCACCTCGATAGGCACTCGCCGGAAACATCGACCAAAACGGACCAAAAATCGACCGAATGGGTACCAAAATGGCACCAAGATTGACCGGAAGCGCCCTTTCTATGTCATTTGCGCGCACTTTTGGGTACATCCGTGCAGGTCGCACAATTCCGACTTACGTCATTTCAACGAGAACTTTTTGACTTCGCAAAATCGTATGGGCGGATTTTACAAAGCCCCCATATTACCCATTTTCAAATTAATTGGAAAATATCCTCCTGGAAATATGCGATAAATATGCCGATTGTTGCGATTAGACAGACTGTAGCATCTGCATTAGAGGCCAAGGCAGTATCACTCCGGATTTTGCTGCTTATTTGTTTCGTAATATACCATCATGGAATATAACTGCCAAATAGCGGACCAGAGTGGACAATATTAATCCTGTGGAGTATAAATCGATGTGGGAAAGCCAACCGACCGATGTGTTCGAGCGAAAGCTGCAATGGCACACCAAAAAAGTTGGAGTGGGTGCTTCGTAACCTCACTACTTACCTCAGCCAGTTGGATGAAGGCGTCAACCCGTTGCAAATCGTAAAACTTCGATTTGTCCATAACGAAGTGGACGGGATTTACGCAGTCGATCAAAAGGGCGGGCCAAAGAACCTTGCGGAAATCCGGCTCTATTTGTTTCCGCATGTGCCGAGTAAGACTTTACATCTGCTGACGATTGGCGACAAGAATTCCCAATCGCGCGACATCAATGATTGCCGTGCGATGGTTAAAAAAATCCATACTCGCGAAGAGACACGAAATGAACGAGCCAGCAAACCCGAGCCGCCCGAAGACGAATCGTCGATACCGTAGTATTGTCGATATGGTACGCGATG
>JANXNT010000130.1 GCA_025353985.1 Limnoglobus sp. | reverse complement strand
ATCGTGTTTTTGGTTTTATATCCCAACGGGATTTCAGCGATTAGCCCTGGGTCGCGGTTTCCGCGCACCCAGGGAACTCGTGAATTTCCTAGCGAGCGACGGGAGAATACCGCTACGACCCCATTCGGGGTCGATTGCAATTCACTCTTACCCCAGGTGCGCGAAGCGCGACCTGGGGCTAATGGCTGAAATCCCTCCGGGATAAAGACAAAACATGACCCATTTGTATTAAGTCGCGAAAATCGGCAGCGTTGCCGGTGCAGAAACGGGAACACGAATGTCGCGGAAATTCGAAGAAAAGACCAACTTCGCACCCACGAGGGGTGCCCCTACATGAGAATTGCGCAACTTCAAAAAGCGCGAGCTAGCACTCGCGTGTGTGAATGATGATAGCCGTTCGCACGTCACCATTCTCGCCAACGGTCCGCGAGTTGTTCGTGGCCGCGCAACCCGCATGCGTACACGATCTCGCTGAACTCATCGCACAATTCTTCGCGGATCGTGGTTTCGATGAAGGATTCGTTCGTTTCGTCGAGGTCGTTGAGACGCTCGATGCATTTTTGGAAAATGGGCATTACCAACGATTCGTCGCGTGTGTCTGCGAGTGCGATGAGCGAATCGATGGTTTCGCGGAAGATCGCTCGACAGACGGGAATGACGCGGTCGGGAGCGTATTCTTTCCAATCGGAGAATCGTTTTTTTTTCCTCAACTGCACGAGCGTAATTGCATCGCGAATTTCGAGTTGTCGTTGCAGGGTGTCTCGGTACTCTTGCGTTTGCTTGTAATTTATTATATTCGCTTCTTCCTCAGCCTCTTCGCGGAGAACGGCTTCACGATCGTGATCCCAACGCCATTGCGCGAGCATGTCATCCGCAAAGGACCAACCCCCAGATGACAAACATTGTTTCCGTTTGTCGGACGCCGACGGTTTGATCGTCCCGATTTTTTGAAAGTCATCGGGAGGTGGTTCGGAAACCCAGTTCAGGTCTGGATCCTTCTGCCAAGAATGATGTGTCAGCAGGGAAATTTGGCGAATCCGCTTGTCGTTCAGATCGGGAGCACGATCGCCGATCCATGGCGAACCCGCCACCAAAACGTACGGTTCCCCGTGGGTGACGCGTTCCGATTCGGTGTTCTCGCGTAAGACCCGGCACACGCCAAAACGACCGTCCCACAACGGCATCAGGAAGACATCGCCAGGGCTTGGCAGGATAATCTTGTTTGCTTTTACCCGTTTTTTACTCACTGATGTCACTCCATCACTCGCTGAAAAAACAGAATCAACCTCTGAGTTTATACTTCTGTAGAACGAAGATTTCGCTACGTGTTTTGGGTCAGCAAGACATCTTGTCCGAGTTGAACGAAGCCCATCCTGAGCAATCAGACTCCAATTGACGCGATTCACTGATACGGGGTAACTTTCGGCATCGTTCACGATGCGGGGAGTGTCCATGTGGAAATTGAATCCGGCTCGCGGGTGGTTGGCTGTTGGCGCGAAGGTTGCGCC
>JANXNT010000828.1 GCA_025353985.1 Limnoglobus sp. | reverse complement strand
GACCCTCGTCGCACACTCCGTTCCTCATTCGTAAACGCATACCCATGTCGCGCAATCTCCTCGTCGTCGGAACCGGTCGGTGCGGTCTCGTTTCGGCGATGCACTTGCTCAATCGCCAGCCCGACACCAACATCACGCTCGAAAGCCCGCCGCTATTACCCTGGCGACGCTTTCCCGGTGACAACCAAATGTCCGAGCGATTGGTCCGCTTTCGCAAAAAACGCCATCACGCCGTTATCGGCGATGCCGCCGCATTTTACTTGCCGTACATCGATCGGGCGATCGCCGCCGATCCCCACGTTCGCATCGTCGCGCTCCGGCGACCGCGAGAAGACGTCGTCGCAAGTTTTGCTCGATTCCTCGACGAATACACGAGTTATCCCGTCGATCACTGGGCTGAAGAGCCGGCGGTAGGCTGGTCGCGCGATGCACTCTGGACGCAGACGTTCCCGAAATACGACACTGCGGATCGCGCGAATGGAATCCGCAAGTATTGGGACGAATACGACCGGCGTTTGAACGAGCTCATCGCGCGATATCCCGAGCAGGTTCGCGGCTTCGATATGAACGAGTCTCTCAATACGGAGTCGGGCGTTCGGTCGCTACTCACCTTTGCCGGCTACCCCGTCGAGCAGCAAGTGGTCGATGTCGGAATACGAGTCACTCGCGAAAAGCCGGTTCCGAAGTGGACCCACGCCAAACGGACCAGCAATCACCCGCTCGATCCGGGCAAGTGCGTGATCCTCGTTCCGTACGGCGGATTCATCCACCCGCCGTGCGAGGCGGCACTTCGCGAACTCGAACGCCGGGGGTTTCCCGTTCGACGAGTCGGAGGATATGCCGCCATCGACCAAGGACGCAACCAGATGGCCACCGATTCGTTACTCGAAGGGTTCGAGGAAACGATGTGGATCGATTCGGACGTCGATTTTCATCCCGATGCCATCGATCAGTTACGCGCGCACGGACTGCCGATCTGTAGCGGAATCTATTCGCAAAAAGGACGGCGGGCGATTGCGAGCCACATTCTGCCCGGTACCCCCAGACTCGCCTTCGGACAAGCGGGTGGACTGCTCGAAATCCTCTATGCGGCGACCGGCTTCCTCCACGTTCGTCGCGACGTTTACTTGAAGGTGCAGCATCAACTGCACTTGCCGGTCACCAACGAACGCTTCGGCTCGGCGATGATTCCGTTCTTCCAGCCGATGCTCCACCCGATCGAAGACGGCCATTGGTACCTCGCCGAAGATTTCGCGTTCAGCCAGCGGGTTCGCTCCGTCGGCTACAAAATCGTGGCCGATACGAGTATTCGCCTCTGGCATATCGGCGGCTACTCCTACGGTTGGGAAGATGCCGGACTCGAACGCGAACGGACGAATTCGTTCGCGTTGCACTTCCCCGAAAAGCTTCCCGACACCGACGGACGCTGAGGAAACGACTCATGTCCGCGTCGCTCATCGTCACGGCCGCCGATGCGAACTACTTTCCGCTGCTGGAAGGGTTGATTCGCTCGATCCGTAATCATCCGGCAGGAGCGAATCATCGCATCGCGGCATTCGATTTGGGACTGACCCTCGAACAGCAAGCGTGGTTGCGCGACCGGAACGTGACACTGGCGGTACCCGAGTGGGAGTTCGACTTCCCCGGTCGCGAGAACTCCCCCTTTCACTTTCGGGCGTTATTGGCGAGACCGTTTTTGTCGAAGTACTTCCCTGGCGACTATTATCTCTGGCTCGATGCCGACGCATGGGTGCAAAACTGGTCTGCGGTCGATCTGCTTTACCGGGGAGCCGCTCGCAAAGGATTCGCGATCGTTCCCGAGATCGATCGGGCGATCAAATTGCAGTTCGGCCACATCGACGAACACCTCGAATGGATTCGCACGCGATTGGTGGTCATTTACGGCGAAGCGGACGCGGCCCATCTGGTTCGCTTTCCGATGCTCAATGCCGGTGTGTTCGCCTACCACCGCGACGCACCGCACTGCGAAGTCTGGGCCGAGAGTATCCGCCGGGCACTCCATGCCGGTTGCACGCTCATGACCGATCAATTCGCCTTAAATGAAGCGATGTATCGCCGCGGATTACTCGCCCAGACCGAATTGTTGCCCGCGTGGTGCAACTGGGTTTGCCACCTGTGCATCCCGGATTGGGATCCCGTCAATCGACAATTCGTCGAGCCGTATTTGCCGCACGCGCCGATCGGCATCGTCCACATCACCGCCGCCAAGCACGACCGCGTCGTCGTTTCGACGACGGCGGGCGAAAAAACGCGCACCCGGTTGCAGTACGATCCGGAACGGGAACGCACGCCAGCGGAAGTCCCGCCTTTGCCGTCGACGATTCGGACTGGACCGCTTTCCACAGGGGATTACGTTTCGCCCGGGTTGGAAATCGTCTTGCCCGATGCCGCGTTCCCGCACTTGGTGAAAGGCGACACGCGATCGCACGCGTGGCCGTACCTTCGCAAAGACATCCCGCACACTTGGTACGTCGATCGTCGCTTTCCGCAAGTCGGGTTTTGCAATCGCGATGAAGCGTCCATTCTCTACAACACCGCCCGCCAATTTCGCAATCGACCCGCACTCGAGGTCGGATGTTGGCTCGGCTGGTCGGCGTGCCATCTCGCGCTCGCGAGCGTCTGGCTCGATGTCGTCGATCCGGTCCTGGCGCAACCCGATTTCTACGAAAGCGTCCGGACGGCATTGAGTTTCGCGGGGGTCGTCCACCGCGTGACGCTCGTCGGCGAGCCGAGTCCGGCGGGCGTGGAGACGCTCGCACGCATTCGACCCCGCTGGGAGTTCGGCTTCATCGATGGCGATCACGAAGGCGACGCGCCGCGAAACGATGCCATCGCTTTCGCCAATCACGCCGCACCCCATGCCCTCGCCCTGTTCCACGATGCGGTTGCCCCCGCAGTGGGAGCCGCGCTCGACGAACTCGGCCGACGAGGATGGCACACCGCGATTTACCATACGGCACAAATCCTCGGCGTGGCCTGGCGCGGCGACGTTCGACCGGTTCCGCACACGCCCGACTCGACGATCCACTGGAAAACCCCCGCACACTTACAACGTTTCGCCGCGATGACCGCCGCCGGGCCAAAAGGCTAATACCATCTGGGAGATCGAGCGTATGGACCGTGGAAGCTTCCCTCCCGATTTCGACGACGAAACGATCGCAATGATTCGTTGCGTTCAGCCGTTTACCATGACTAGCCCCGAGCGATTGTTCGCACTCCGCCAAAGCGTGCAATACCTCGTTCGACACAATATCCCTGGCGCGATGGTCGAATGCGGCGTCTGGCGCGGCGGCAGCATGATGGCGGTCGCACTCACACTGATGGAAATGAATGCTGCGGATCGGCCGCTGTATCTGTACGACACCTACGAAGGCATGTCGCCGCCAACGGATCGGGATCGCACGTTCGAAGGCGTTTCCGCCGCAACGATTCTCGATCAGTCCGACAAAGCCACCCATCCCGTTTGGGCGTACAGTCCGCTCGAAACCGTGCATCGCGCCTTGCAGTCTACGGGCTATCCGCAAGCGTTGATTCAGTACGTCGTCGGTCCCGTCGAGCAAACGCTCCCCGCCATCGTGCCCGATGCGATTGCCCTCTTGCGGCTCGATACCGATTGGTACGAATCGACTTACCACGAGTTGACTCACTTGTATCCCAGACTGAGTCACGGCGGAGTGCTGATCGTCGACGATTACGGCCACTGGGAAGGGTGCCGACTGGCCGTCGACCAGTACACGATCGAGAACCGATTGCCACTTCTTCTTCAACGCATCGACTACACGGGTCGCATCGGCGTGAAGTTCGCAATGCAATGACTTCCGGTTGCGAAAAGGGTCGGCACTCTTTTCGAGAGTGGAAAAGTGATTTCGAGCGAGTGGTCGCCGATGGAACGAGTGCCAACGGGTCGGTCCGGACTGGCCTCGACGAGCGTGTGACAGGGTGCATTGGCCAGTCGCTGCCCCGCCACGCGCGCGATCGACCCACGTGCGCCGAAGCGTCCCGACGGTCTTGATTTGTCCGGATCGTCAGTTGGGGTAGAGTCGTGGCGAGTGGATCGCAGGTCAAAAAAAGAGAACGCCAGTCGGCGTATCCGCGGCGATCCTTATACCGCCAACGAAGAGTACGAATCATGCAACGTGACAAGAACCGGCCCCATCCCGCCAACCCCGTCGGGCAGTCGGCGCAAACATCGCATTCGCCGATTAACAAGCGGCCCCGGAAAGTTCCACCGCACATCCCATTCGACGATGACGATGATCGCGACCGGGACACGGGTCCACCCCTTATCGTCGCAAACGCTGGGAAAACCGCTGCCCCGCCCGTTTCGAAAATGGCTTCCGTGGCTCAGAGATCATGCGGCCCGCACACGGCCAACAGAAACGTGACAACAGCCGCTGTTGTCAAAGTCGATCACGAGAAAAAAGAGGAAGACCCCGATGAAAACGATGAGGAGGAGCAGGCCCGAACTGTCGTGCCTCTCACAGATACAGAGATCGAACGCCGAGCGAAGCGGGACATCCGCATCTGGAAGCGACTCGACACGGTCGCGCAGAAACAGCTCAAGGTACTCAACAACCCTACTGGCCTGGCGATCCATCTCGGCCACATGATCGTGAG
>JANXNT010000120.1 GCA_025353985.1 Limnoglobus sp. | reverse complement strand
CCAAACGCGGGTGGCGCGACGGCCACAGCATCATCGTGCCCGAATACGAAGAATGTGCCCGTATCGCCCGCGAAACCAACCTGCCACTGCGAGTGATTTACGAGGCCATCCACCGACACGAACAACGCTCAACTCCCAACTAAAAACTACTGGCTTCGCAACAAGAGTAGTGAATGGTTCAGAGTTGTTCGTTGTTGGTGTCGAAGATGCTACTTGAACTTTCCAGTCGAATTCGTGTCTAACTGATTAGTCGAAATCTTCTTTGTGACCCGAGGTTTTCATGCTCTCGTCGAGTGACATTCGCCAGCAGTTCATCGATTTCTTCACCGCGAAGCACGGCCATACGTTCGTGGCGTCGTCGCCCGTTGTGCCGCTCGACGACCCGACGTTGCTGTTCGCCAACGCGGGGATGAACCAGTTTAAGCCTTACTTTCTCGGTACGGAAAAACCGAAGTTCACGCGCGTGGCGAACACGCAGAAATGCATCCGTGCCGGTGGCAAACACAACGACCTCGACGACGTCGGCAAGGACACATACCACCACACGTTCTTCGAGATGCTCGGCAACTGGAGCTTCGGCGATTACTTCAAAAAGGAGGCGATCACCTGGGCGTGGGAACTGCTCACCGAAGTCTGGAAGCTCGACAAAACACGACTCCACGTGACGGTGTTCGAGGGCGACCCGGACAACGGCATCCCCAAGGACGATGAAGCGGCCGAGATCTGGAAATCGGTCGGCGTACCCGCTGCGCAAATCCACCTCGGTAACAAAGCGGACAACTTCTGGGAGATGGGCGAAACCGGCCCGTGCGGCCCGTGTACGGAGATTCACTTCGACCGCACGCCAGACCGCAGCGGCGGGAAACTCGTTAACGGTGGTAGCCCGGATGTCATCGAAATCTGGAACAACGTCTTCATTCAATTTAACCGAAATGCGGACAAGAGCCTGACGCCACTCCCCGCGAAACACGTCGATACGGGTATGGGTTTCGAGCGCATCTGTGCCGTGCTCAACGGCAAAGATAGCAACTACGACACCGATGTGTTTACGCCGATCTTCGAAGCGATTCGCACGATTACTGTTGCCGATGCGTACACCGCGAAACTCGACGACGTGAAAGACATTGCCTACCGCGTCATCGGCGACCACATCCGCACGCTGACGTTCGCACTGACCGACGGTGCGACGATCGGCAACGATGGCCGAGACTACGTACTTAAACGTATCTTGCGTCGCGCGGAGCGATACGGCCGCCAGTGCCTCGGTACCGATGGCCCGTTCCTGCACAAACTCGTGCCAACGGTGGTCGCGCAGTTCGGCACGGCGTTCCCCGAACTCAAACGCAACCCCGAGAAAGTCCGCGAACAAATCTATACTGAGGAAGTCGCTTTCTTGCGAAACCTCGATCGCGGCATCAAGCTGTTCATGGGCATTGCCGAACGCACGAAGGCCGACGCAACGAACGTCGTCACCGGTGCCGATGCCTTCAAGTTGTACGATACTTTCGGCCTGTACATCGACATCACCCAGCAGATGGCCGCCGAGCAGGGGCTGACCGTCGATGTCACCGGTTACGATAAAGCGATGAAGGAAGCCCAGGAGCGCGCACGCAAGGGCGGCAAGAAATTTACGGTGACCGCCGTGAAGGGCGAACTTCCGTACACCGACGATTCGGCGAAGTATCTCCCCGATGCGATCGATGCGAAAATCCTCGGCTGGGTTCGCGATAACGAAATGATCGTTAGCGGGAAAATTCTTGCCGGCGAGACTGTGGCGCTGGTTCTGAACCGCACGAACTTCTACGGCGAACAAGGCGGACAGGTCGGCGACACCGGCACCATCCGCACGGCAACGGGTGCGGAATTCGAAGTCGAAGACACGCAACGCCTCGGCGATACCATCTTGCATTTCGGCACTTTGCTCGATGGCGAAATCGCGGTCGGGCAGTCCGCGAATCTCGTGCAGTCGACGCTTCGCCGCATCGACATCATGCGGAACCACACCGCCACGCACCTCATGAACCTCGGGTTGCGTACCGTCCTCGGTGGGCACGTCGAGCAGAAAGGTTCGCTCGTTGATGATGCGAAAACCCGCTTCGACTTCGCGCATGACAAGCCATTGTCAGCGGAGGAAATTCGTCAGGTCGAAGCGTTCGTGAATCAGCGTATTGGCCGCGATCTCAGCATTACGGCGATCACGATGCCACTCGCGGATGCAAAGAAAGTCGATGGCGTGCAAGCGGTGTTTGGCGAGAAATACCCGGACCCCGTACGAGTCGTGATGGTTGGCCCGGAGACGCCCGATAAAGCGAACTTCGACGACTCGATCGAGTTCTGCGGCGGCACGCATATGCCGCGTACGGGTGGCATCGGTTACTTCAAAATCGCCTCGCAAGAACCCGTCGCAAAAGGTGTTCGTCGCATCGTCGCCGTCAGTGGTCGCGTCGCCGCGGAGGCGATGACGCAACTGAGCGCGACCGTGACGACGTTAACGGATCGTTTCCAATGCAAGCCGGACGAACTGCCGACGCGCGTGTCCGCACTCGACGAGGAAATGGCCAAACTCAAGGACCAACTCAAACGCGCCGCGATCATGGCCATCGAAGCCCATTTCGACACCAGCGATGTTATTAATGGCACGAAGTTAATCGTCGGGCACTTGCCCCCGGTAACGATGGAAGTCGTCCGTTCGCAGATCGATCGCGTTCGCCAAAAGTCGAAGTCGGCAGCGGTCATTTTCGGTTGGGAAGACGCACCGGACAAAGTGTCCATCGTGGTCGCGCTGACATCGGACTTGGTAGAAAAAGGCGTGAAGGCGGGCGATCTCATCAAGCCGATCGCCGAACTCGTCGGTGGCAAAGGCGGCGGCAAACCCGACATGGCTCAGGCGGGCGGCAAGGACGTAGCGAAACTTCCCGAAGCTCTCGCAAAAGGCCGCGATCTCGCACGCGGCTTCCTCGAAGGATAATTAGAAACTACTTCGCAGCGAGGAGTTTCCGCTTCGACTTCGGTGCGGACTTCTCTGCGAACTCGATCAACTGCAACCGCTTGCGCACGGCGTCGGCGTACTCTTCGGAGAGTTCGATGCCGAGGTATTTACGCCCGAGTTTCTTCGCACTTGCCAACGTCGTACCACTCCCAGCGAACGGGTCTAACACCACATCGCCTGGGTTCGACGCCACTTGAATAATGCGATCCAGCACCGCTTCGGGCATCTGGCACGGGTGCCCCGTACGCTCTTTGAACGTCCCACACACTCGCGGCAAATACCACGTATCCGCATCGGATTGAAAGTGCGCATCCGACTCTTGCGGACGTAGCACCCACGTGTCGTCCGGAAGTTTCCCAATCGGGTTTGCACGAGAGTCTGCATATGTCGTCATGCGGGCCGAGGGTACGCGGACATCGGTCGGGTTGAAGGTAAATGCCTTCGGGTTTGCGACATAATAAAAAATGTGAGCGTGGCTGCGGTTGAACTTCTTCTTGCAGTTCACGCCGAACGTGTAATGCCAGACGATCCAGTTCCGCATCGTGAACCCGAGCGTGTCGATCCGGATCTTCATCTCGGCGGCGTATTCGTCCCCGATGGCCACGAACAACGATCCGTTCGGCTTCAGTACGCGTTGCACCCCGGCGAGCCATTGCTCCGTCCAATACAGGTACTCGGTTTTGGCACGGCGGTCGTCGTACACGTCGTAGTTGTAACCGATGTTGAACGGTGGGTCGGCAAATGCCAGATCGACCGATCCTGCCGGGAAAGTCGGCATCACCTCAAGACAGTTTCCTGTGACAACCTCGTTCATTTTGCTCCCTTTGTGTCGTTCGCTCGCTCGTCGACTATCGACTGCGACACTACATTTTCAGCCATGGCCTGTCGCATTTTGCGCACCTTCTTTAGTGCCACCTTTTTAAGGTATTTGAGCGAGATACACTCGAACGAGCGGCCCATTACGCGGCCACCCACCCCACCGAATGAAACGCTGTCGGTAGTCGTGTCAATAGATTTCTGGTGGATCAAATAACGAATGTTGTTTAAGTCTTCTTTCATAGATTCCAGTTCGTTCATTAGCCCATCTCCCTGTGTACCGTTCATTTCGCGGTCGACTATCGACTGCGACACCACCCCCGGCACGTACGTCCGGGGGTAGTGTCGAAGACGCTATTCTGCATCGTCCGGCAGGCTATACTCCACTCGATCGTGTTCCCCGGGGTTCCGCTGGCTCCCGGTGTGGTATTCCACCCGGCGCAACCCGCACTCGGTACAGTGGGTCGCAAAAGTCATCGAGGTGCCTCCAGTGGACCAGACACCGGGGTTCGAGTCGCA
>JANXNT010000118.1 GCA_025353985.1 Limnoglobus sp. | reverse complement strand
GGATATCCCTCTGGATTTTGGCGAATGGTTCTGCGTAAACTCTTGTTCGTTCATGCGGCACACGAACCCCGGAGGCAGGGATGCCGACTTTGACCATCGAATATGCGACGGAAGCGGAACGCCTGCGGTACGAAAGCGCCGTCGCTTACGTGCAGGAGATGGCCCGGCTCGGTGCCACCGCCGCTCCCGGCACGGTGATCGACGCCTGCGAAACCTTCGCCCTCGACGCCGGTCGAAAACTCTTGCGGGAGAATTTGCAGGCGACCGTGCAGGCGCGGGCCGACGCCGAAAAAAAAGTCCCGGCGACCGCTCGAAGGGGCGGCACACTCGCGGGCTGACCACGGCCTTGGGGCCGGTGAGCGTGAACCGCGAGTATTGCGGGAACGCGGACGGCGGCGTGTTCCGGGCCGATGCGGTATTAGGGATCGACGGGGCCCGCACCCGCCAGGCGATCCGGCTCATCACGTTGGCGGCGGTGGACAATTCGTTCGCCCGCTCGCAATTCATTCTCAGTGAGTTTTGCGGTTGGACCATCGACGACGAAACGATCCGGCGGACGACGCACGCGGAGGCGAAGCGGGCCGCGGTCGAACGCCCGATGCGGGCGGATGCGACCCGGTTCGCGTCGGCACCGGGCGAGATTGAAATCCTGATCGACGCGGGGAAGGTCAATACCCTCGACGGCTGGCGGGACGTGAAAATCGGCTTAGTTTTGAGGCGGGAAGTGGGTAACCCGGCGACGCCCTCGCAGTGGGACACTCGCCGGTTGCCCCATCCGACGATCCAGACGACGGTCGCGGCCATCGAAGAGTGCGGTGAATTCGCAACGCGGATGCGGGCCGAAACGGATCGGTTGCATGCGACGAGTGACACCGGGGTGTCGGTTCTGGGCGACGGGGCCGAATGGATCTGGAATCTGGCCGGGACCGTCGTTCCGCAAGCGGCTCACGTCCTCGATGTCTACCACGCACTGGAACATGTCGGCGACGCCGCAAAAGCGATCTGGGGTGTCGGGACCGAGGCGTCGAAGGCCCAGATGGAATCGGGCCGGGCGGCGGTGTTGGCCGGGGGGAAAGTGGGGCTGGAACGCTGGTTGGGCGCGGCCTTCGCCGAAGTCCCCGAAGGCATCGACCCCGAGTCGCTGGTCGCGTTGGCGGCGTACTTCGCCAAGCACCCGACGCGGTTGGATTACGCCGGGCGATTGGCGGCGGGCCGGAGTATCGGCAGCGGGGCGGTGGAAGGATCGATCAAACAAAACGTCAACTTGCGGCTGAAGCGAAGCGGGGCACGCTGGAAGGTAGAGCACGTCGGCCCGTTGGTCGAACTCCGCGCGCTCAGTCACGAGCCCGAATGGCAAAACCTCTGGAACGCTGTTTGATCGACGCCCAAAACAAAAGGGATACCCGATCAGAATTTGCGTCCTCCTACTTCGCAGGCTTCGACGCTTCGGCTTCTGGCTTCTTCGCCGTCTTCAAGAATGCCAGTGCTTTCTCATGAGCCGCAGTGCGCGAAGCTTCATCTTTATCGGGGAAAGCGAACTGAATACTACTATTTGGTGAAACCTTCAGACCTGTAGGCCCATACTTCTTTTCGTTTTCGATAACGTATATAAAACCGTAGTCGACAAGCGATTGTTTGTGGAGCAATAACTGAACGCCAATCGCAACGTCTCGCACCTGGATAATGTACGTTCGATTCTTACCGCTGACATCGGAACCGAATCCATCGACCATCGACCATCTTCGCGTTCGTCGCTAATTTCGCGATGTCATCCAGATACTCCGTGGCACCACACTGCCCCAACACGATGGCGGCATAGGCTTGACATGTACCCGGCATATCCTTGTCTTTCATAACCGAAATGGCTACTGGAAGCAGTTCTTTTACCACTCCACTATAAACGGTGAAGCATCGTGATATTGTGTGAGGATCTTTTCGAACGCTCATGGATGCGATGTACAATTTACGTGCGGATTTTTCCATCCGCACCCAACGTTTTACGCCGGGGCTTGCCCAATCATTGCCTGCCAATTCCACCATGTGGAGAGTTGTCACTGACATATTATGTGCGCCGGGCCACTCTCTAATTCCATCAAATGGCGCGGTTTCGGTACTCGATGGGCCATGATCTCGTTCGGGATCGGGGAAGGCTTTCTCAGTCCCGGCAAATGTACCCAAATATACGCAGAAAGCGGCTTCTCCATGAGTATAACCTACACCTGTCAGATTCTTGTCTAGCTGAGGTGACGCCCCTCGTGGGTCAGCTTAGGTTTTCAATCGCGTCAATATGGACCGATAGCGTTCGGCGGCGTCTTTTGGCTTCGCATCCGCCATGTATGCCATCGCAACGGCGGCCCCGTCTGCGCTCAGAATTTCCGCGAAGAGTTCGCGGCTGCCGCGATTGTCGCCGATGAGTTTCGCCCAGCGAGTCCAGATCGCGTGATCGAACTTCGCGGTGAAATCTTTCTCTGCAAGAAACGCTTTCGCGAATGCCTCCGCATCGTCTTTGCCGATGCGGTCGATCAGGCTTTCGCAGCGTAACACGATTTCGGGGTCGCTACTTTGTAGCCCCATTTTCAGTGCGGGCAATGCCGCCAGTCCGAGTGCTCGCAACGCTTTTTGTGCCTCATCGCGCTCGGCAAATACGCCGCTTCCGAGCTTGGGAACGAGCAGTTCAGCCATCGGCTTGACCTCCGGCTTCACCGCCTCGGGCAGTCGCATTTTCGCCCAGTCGATGCTGCCCAGCGTTTTGTCTTTGACGCTGAAGATCGTGCGGATTTTGACATCGTCGAGGGTGGCAATCGAGACGTGCGCGAGGGTATCTTTCGGCTCGCCCTTCGTGCGGCCATCGGTCCACCAACTGAAGGCGATGCGGTTGCTGTCGAGCGACCACGTGATGCTTTGCACCATGGCGTCATCGTGCAAGCCATTTAGCGGAAGTACGACCATTTTTTCTTTCGCGGCCACATCGAGAATGAAGACCTCCGATAGTCGAACGGCGGTCCGGTTGTCCACGTCGTTGTAACGTAAAGCTACCACTTTTTTGCCATCGGGCGAAAACCGTAGCCCGACAATCGGGGCACTACCATCGGTGAGATCATCCATCACTTTGCCATCCATACCGACGAGGCACACCTTATAAGTTTCCTTCGCATTCTGCATGTGCGAAACATGCGTGAGAAACCATTTGCCATCGGACGAAACATCCATGATCTGGTGGCCGGCAGGCAACGTCAACTCCGTCCGTTTTTTGCTTGCGATATCAATGCGATGATGAATCGCGGCTTCATTTGCGTAGTTCGGGTTCTTCTTGCTATCGACGATGGTTTTCTTGGTGACATAGCCGCTCGTGTAGATACTTTTGCCGTCCGGCGACCACATTGCAGTTAGTGCTTCCAGCCCTTCGGACATCAGTTCGTCGCCGTTGCCTCTGCCATCGACATCGCGAAGGTACAGTTTGCGGAACATCCACCCCGTGGCATCGCGTTTGGTATCGGTGAGCATCGCAATTTGCCGGCCATCCGGGCTGAGCCTCGCCTGCCCCGTAGACCCGCCCCAACCCTCGGCAAACAGTTCGCGCACGACCTTGCCATTCTCGTTCAAAAGCACCGGCCGCCCCGCATGATACGCAACGATCACCTCCTCTCGCTCCTTCGGCACCGGGGCGCTGATCGGCTGTTTTGGAGGCTCGATTTTCGTCGGGAACCAGCCGAGGAGGTTCGTTTGCTGCCCATCGTCCGGGATTGTGAATAGTATCCGGGGATTCTTTGTGTCAGCGTCGTAAAGTGTCAGTTGACTATCGCGCGAAACATTGTCCTTGAACTGGAAATTAAGTTTCGCCAGCCGATCCCCATTCGGCGACCAGTGGAAGCCCGTGAGGCCCGCACTGTTATTCGACTGACTCAATTCCGTTACGGCAAAGTCGGACGCATTCACCTTGTAGTTCGCGAATTTCACTGCCTCATCGGACTTGGCCGGAAACCGAAACCCGACGCCAACCAGCGTCTTGCCGTCCGGTGAAAAGCTCAATCCATAAAAGGCATACTGGTCGTTGACTGGCTTCAATTTGCCGTTGGTCGACAGCGTGTGCCAACGGTAGTTCGGCAACTTCGGATCGCGACCCAGGTTGTATTGAAGAACCATCCAGCCCGATCCGTCGGGGCATGGATGCACGACGTGGTGATCGTCGGGCAGGTCGAATTTTGTTTCTTTTCGGGATGCACGATCGAAAAGGACATTCGAGAATCGTACCGAATTTTCCGGAGCGCCAGGATCGTTTCGTTCGAGCCTTGCCCGAACGATGGTCTTGCCATCCTTTGATAGAACGAATCCATCGTTCACCTGATACTCAAGCCCTGTATCCGTCCCCTCCACGCGATCGTTGACATCGCGCAAATGCAGTGTCAGGCCGTCTGTTACGTTCTGTTCCGCGAGTTTGCCATCCTTGCCAGCAAACAGAATTTTCGTGCCCCCATCCGAGAAGCCGATGAAATGTTTGCCATCCGGGATAGCAATCGTTTTCGCTTCTTTGCCATCGGGCGTATAAGCAGTCAGCGTGCTCGTTTTCTTGTGGAACATCCACAACAAGCCTTCATCTTTCTCCACTTTTGGCACGGGGGCGGCTTTTGCCTCCATACTCGCTTTGGGTACGAAGGTACTCATACCGATGATCGCAGTCACTAATACGCAGACGGTGGTGACGAGTTTGAATTTTGCGAGCAACATGGTACGCAACACTCCTGTAGCAATAAGGGAAACGGCAGTGGTTGCCGTTGCGATTGTGGGCGGGATCGCCGCATTTGCGGAGATCGCCAGCGAGGACATTAACCCGGCGGAGTAGACGACGCCGCGCGCCTTCAACCTCGTTGCGAGTTGTTTGCGGGCGGCGGCGAGTCGGCTCGAGAGCGTGCCCTCGGCGATACCCAGTTGCCGAGCGGCCTCGGCGCGACCAACGCCATCGAGTTCGCACAACACGACCGCGGCGCGGTAGGCGTCCGAGAGGTTTGCGATCTCCTCATCGAGCATCGCGAGCACATCGCTATCGGTGTCATTAAGCGGTGCGGCGGGGGAATCGGGGATGGTTTCAACGAGTGTTTCTTTGCGACGGCGGCTCACGGCGTACGCCTCCAGAGCGGCTTTGCGGGCCACACCATACAGGAACCCCCCGACCGCCGAACGCGGTTGAATCGTGTGCGCTTTTTTCGCCAACACCACGAACGTGGCCTGATACGCATCTTCCGCCAACTGATGCTGCCCGAGCAACCGCCGACAGACCGCAAACACCTTCGGCCCATGCCGTTCTACCAGCGACGCGAACGCCGCCTCATCGCGGGTCGCGATGTAGTTTTCCAGTAGCTCCGCATCGGGTGGCATTTCCGCCAAACCCAGGCAAAGCCGGGCCAGCACCCCACGGATCGCGACATTCGGCATCGGCACCTCTCCGGTAACGTCATCATCTTATCTGGGGAAAGTGGCCCTGCGCGTCGGTGGGAAATGGGAGAAAGTGCGAAGAATGTTCGTGCTCGAAAAACTCGGGCGAGCGGCACCACCTAAGTGTGCCGTGTGAACCCACTACGACAACAATGGTACGCTTAAAACTTGCGTTGAGGACTGGCACGATGTTGTTTCAAGTCACACCGCCCGACGAAGTTCCTGGCGGAGAAGTGTTCGACGGTCGGCGAACGCGGATCGCATCTGGCTCGACGACCGTGAAGTTTCCCGGCAGGTCTGCCGCTCGGTCGCGGAACACTGCCGACACCGCCTCAGCCCGGTCCGCAGGTGGCATCCCGGCCAGACGTAGTAGCACCACCCCGGCGTGAGGTGCCCCCGGTGCATCGTCTCCCGCAGCCTCGACCGTGTGCCAGTCCGCCCTCAGTCGTGCTACCACCTCGGCTGAAATACACTCGTCGGCCAAGAGATTCATGCCGACCGCCGGGTCGTGGGGTACACGACGACGGCTCGCAGCGCCTCAGCGGCGAACGCAAGAGCAGCGGATACCGCCGCCGGTGTGAGCCGCGGGTAAGAAGCGATGAGTTGCTCCACCGGAGTGCCGGCCGCCAACTCGTCCAGGATGAATTCGACCGTTAGCCGGGTGCCAGATACGACCGGCTTGCCCATCATAATGGCAGGGTCGGAAGTGATCAGTTGTGCGTCCATATTTTGTGTCCTCTGACGGGATGGTACACGACCAACGTTCGTGCGGCAAATCGCAGCCACACTTTTCACGAAGCCACTTGCGGAAGGAAGTTCCGACGGACGTTTGTCCGGTAGGCTTGGCTTGGTGTCACCCACGCGATTTTGCAAAGTCAATAAGTTTTCGTTTAATTGACGTAAGTC
>JANXNT010000110.1 GCA_025353985.1 Limnoglobus sp. | reverse complement strand
TGCAGCGACGCTGTTCCCCTACCCGCCGATGAACCCCGATGGAACGTACACCGGCGATGTGCAGAATATCGTCGGCACCGATGGCGTGCAGCGGAACGATGCCGTCTGGCTGAACGCGAACTTGCCCGTGATTAACTGGCGTGGCAAGAACATCATCCCACTCGTCGCCGCCACCGTGTTACCGCTCGACGGCCGCGTGAACGTGAACGTGGCAGGCAATACAAAAGGCACGAGTACCAATGGATTTGGACCTTGGGAAATCAGTCTTTCGCAAGTGACTAATGCTGGCGATGCGACGAGCATGCTGCGATCACGCACCGGCTCAAATGGGCCTCCGCCTCTGCCTGTGCCTACCGTACCCAACCCGCGCGGCACGACGATTGCACCCCCTCCACCACCGTTTAATGTACCGTTTCTGGCAAACTCGCAACTTACACAGGGCTATTCGGCCGTCAACTGGGACGGCAGCACGATTGGCTCGCCTATGGTTATGCCAAGTGGCAATTTTTCGGATCCAACATACCCAGCGGGTTTCGATTCATCGACAACCGGGAACACAGAAGGCACTTCGCACCCGAGCCTGTTCAACCCATTCTCGTGGGACTCGGGCAGTGCGCCAGGGAAGTTGTTCCCGCACACCGATCTTCGCCGCGCGGCCACGCGCTACTCGGGCACGCAGAGCGACTACACCGCCGCGTTCTTCGGCAACCCCGCACCCGCTAGTCTGAACGGCTACGGCTTGCAGTCGCCGACGAACATGTCGCCGACGAACCGCTCGCTCGTCACGACGATCAGCAACTCGATTCACCGTCCGGGCTTGCAGCCGAACTATCTCGACTACACAGCGTCCGTGCTCCCCGGCAGTTCATTGCAACTGACCGCAGGCGTATTGAGTCGCTTACCAGTCACGTTACCTGCTCCACCGTATACGTTAGGAACAATGAGCGACTTGCCCCCGAGTGTGCAGTTGCTATCGGCCACTGCGAAACTCGGTGCCGTCGATCTGAACCGGCCACTCGCGGACTACCGTGCCGCGATTAACCCAACTGGCCCACTGTCACCGGCGAATTTGACCAACCGAATTGCTGCGGAAACGGATCGCCAGACTTTGGCACGCGACATTTTCGTTCGCTTGATTGTGGCAACAGGTGCAAAGGCGATTATCGACCCCACAGCGGGAACGATGCAACTGCCGCAACCGATTGCAGGGGCTTACTCACTCAAAAAGCCCGGCGACACAACGCAGGTAGAGTACGACGCACTGCGTTACCTCGCGCAACTTGCGGCTAACGCTGTTGACTACATCGACAACGACGACATCAACACGTCGTTCGTCTGGAATCCGACTCCAATTACTCCGCCGACAATCCCCATCATAGGGCAAGACGCAACGAGCCTGAACCCGGTGCAATCCCTGTTGAATTTCGCACCGGCTGCAATCAACGACCGCGTCGTCTTCGGCGTCGAGAA
>JANXNT010000089.1 GCA_025353985.1 Limnoglobus sp. | reverse complement strand
CGCGCAACGTGTGCAGCGACCCGAGGTGTTCGGTTTTCACCAGCGGGGCGTTCGGCAGTTTGTCTTGCACCGCCGCAAGAATTTCCACGCGCTTGATCGAATCGATTCCGAGATCGGCATCGAGCGACATGTCGAGGTTCAACATCTCGACGGGGTATCCGGTCTTTTCGGAAACGACGCCGAGTAACGTCGCAGAAACGCCTGCCGTCACAATCGCCGGTGCGGCCACCGGTATCGGTGGTGGCACGTAAACCGGCACCGGTGGTGGCAGCACGATGACGGGTTGCGGCACTGGCACAGGGATTGGAACCGGAATCGGCGGTGGCACGAAAACGGGAGCCGGTGGCGGTACGTATGCTGGCACCACGGCTACAGGCGCGACCGCGGGAAGCATCCCGCTGAATGCGGCGTGTTGCTGCGAGACGAGTGCCGCGAGCGTGCGTTGGGCTTGCTCTTGCGAATCGAGGAACTGGCGGTGGAGCTGCGCGGTTTGCTCTTGCATGCGCTGGAGCGTCGCGAGGGTTTGTTGCGTCGCCTCCAGGGCGGCCGCCAGTCGCGGGTCGAAATTCGAGTCGGGCATGGGCATCTCGCCGGACGAGGTTGCGCGGAGTTGCGCCGCGGGCCGGGGTTCGCGTTTGGGTCGGGGTTGAACGTAATTCGCACCGCAAATCGGCACCGTACCGGCCGTACTCACCGGGCGCGGCGGGCGGGCATGGCTGGATTCTTCCCACGCCGATAATCGCACGCGATGGCCACGCGCCGCCAATCGTGCCAATGCGTCCGCCAAGTCTAGCACACCCGAACTTCGTCCGCCCGAGGCATCGATCGCGATACTGGCAAATTCTGCTGCGGGAGGAATCCCGTCGGTCGTCTCAGCGAGAATCTGTTCGACGAGCTTCGTCAGCGCGCCACCGGGGCCGACTTCCAAAAACGTCCGCACACCCGCACGGGCCAAGTTGCGCACCTCATCGACGAACGAAACGGGGTTCGCCAACTGATAGCCGAGCAAGTCGCGTAACGTTTCGGCATCGGGTGGGTATTCGCGCGCCGTCGTGTTCGAATACGCGGGTGTCGTGCCCGGTTGAATCGCGATTTCGGCGAGTGCGGCACGGAACGGCGTCGCGGCATCGGCGACGAACGAACTGTGGAACGCCGCCGCCACGGGTAGCCGAATACTGCGAATCTTCCGCGTGGAAAAGACTTTCGCCGCCCGTTCGATTGCATCCGTTGGGCCGGAAAGTACCGTCTGTTTCGGCGCGTTGTGGTTCGCCACGACGAGATCGAGCGACTCTTCGCGAATGATATTGTGTACGTCGTTCCGCGAGGCCAGCACGGCGAGCATCGCGCCCGCATCGCCGGTGCGTTGTGCGGCCATCAACTGCCCGCGCAACCGCGATAGCGTAAACAGGTCCGCCTCGCCAATTCGCCCGGCTGCGGTCAATGCGGGAAGTTCCCCGTAACTGTGGCCCGCGAACGCCTGCGCCACCACGCCGAACCGCCGCGATAGCACCGCCCACGCTCCGAAACTCACCGCACCGAGCGCCGGTTGCGCGACATCCGTCGCCTTCAGAGCGGCCTCTTGCGTCGCTTTTGCATCGTCGGCAAACGACGTGGGCGGATAGATACTGTCGGACAACCGCGACGCGGTACCGTTCGCGGCCGTGAGCGTTTCGAGCATTTCGGGGAAGAGGCACATCACCTCGCGCAGCATCCCGACGTATTGCGAACCTTGCCCAGGGAACAGCACCGCAAGGTCACCGGCGACGGCCCCACTGCCGAAATGCACGCCTTCCGGAGTGCGCCAATGCTTCGCCGTCGGTTGCGTTTGCAATTGCTGTTTCGCGTTCGCAAGTAGCTTCGTCAAATCGGTGGCCGTGCGATGTGCGGCAAACACCAAACGACACGCGGCATCGGCACGGAACGTCGCGCGCGATTGCTCGGCGGCCCGCGCGAAATCGACCCCACTCGTCGGCACGTCGGCCAATTGTTTCGCCAGCGCGGCGGCGTTCTCGCCACTGATCGCGAACAGTTCCACGGTGCCATCCCAGTCGGTGGCGATCTTGTTCGGCTGATGTTCTTCGAGGATCGCGTGGAAGTTCGAGCCGCCAAAACCGAACGCGGAGACGCCGGCGCGGCGCGGATGCTCCCGTTTCGGTAACCACGGTCGCATCGTGGCGTTGACGTAGAACGGCGAATCCCCGGCGAGTAGCGGCTCGACGGGGCGATTCACTTTGATCGTCGGCGGGAGCACCTTGAAGTACAGCGAAAGTGCGGCCTTGATTAAGCTCGCGGAACCGGCGGCGGCCTTCGTGTGGCCGATCTGCGATTTCACCGAGCCGATGGCGCACCACGGCGCGGCCGGCTTGCGGCTCGCTTGGCGGAACACATCCGTCAGCGCGCTCGCTTCGGCTGCATCGCCGACTTTCGTACCGGTGCCGTGCGCTTCGACGAGTTCGATCGTATCGGGCGTCACACCGGCGCGTTCGTGTGCATTGAGCAGACAGCGTTTCTGCCCTTCGGACGACGGCGCGTAAATCGCGTTGCCCTTGCCATCGCTCGATGTACCGATGCCGCGAATGACGGCGTAAATCGTGTCGCCTTCGCGCTCGGCATCGGCCAGACGCTTCAGAACGAGCATCCCGATGCCTTCGCCGAGGATCGTGCCATCGCCACTCGCATCGAACGGCTTCGCGTTACCGCTCGGCGATAGTGCCGGTGTTTTGCTGAAGCACATGTACATGAAAATGTCGTTGAGCGTATCGACGCCACCGGTGACGACGACATCGGCTTTGCCCGTTTGCAGTTCCATCGCGGCGAGGTGAACCGCCGACAGCGAACTCGCACACGCCGCATCGACAACGCAGTTCGTACCGTGCAAATCGAGCTTGTTCGCGATTCGCCCGGCGACGACGTTCCCCAACAGGCCGGGGAAGCTGTTTTCCTGCCACGGCACGTACGCTTCGCCGATTCGTGCCACCACATCGTCGGCAACATCTTTGGCTACGCCCGCATCGTGGAGCGCACGCCGCCAGTGCGGGTGGCCGAGCCGCGCGCCGAGTGGCACCACAAGTTCGAGCGTACCCGTCACGCCGAGGATGACCGACACCCGCGAACGATCCGTCACTTTGCCCGTACCCGGCTTATTCGAACCTGCGAGCGTCACACCCGCATCGGTCAGCGCTTGCTTCGCCGCCACGAGGCCGAGGAGTTGCGAAGTATCCGTCGCTTCGAGGTCTTTCGGCGGCATCCCGAATTCGAGCGGCTGGAAATCGACCACCGACAGGAACCCGCCCCGACGCGCATACGTCATGTCAGGCGACTTCGGGTCGGGATCGTAATAATCGTCCGGGTTCCAGTGCGTCGGCGGTACATCGGTAATGCAGTCGACGCCATGTTTGACGTTCGCCCAATACGCACCCAACCCGACCGATTTCGGGAACAAGCAACCGATGCCCACGATCGCAAGCGGACTCGGTTCATTCCAGTTTCGTCGTTCGTCAGTCATTCGCACTCCGGACTCAAATCACGAACCACTCTTCTCGCTCTTCACTCTTCAAACTCTTCTCGCTCTTCACTCATCACTCGCCACTCTTCAAGCTCTTCTCGCTCTTCGCTCTTCACTCTTCACTCACCACTCGCCACTAATCACTCACCACTACTTCAACCGTTGTTCCAACTCGTACGGCGTCAACGGTGCGGTGGGGAAACAGTCGTCGGCGAGGTGGACGCCTTGCTGGCAGAGCGATTGCCGGCGTAACACGACGCACGCCCCGTAGAGCAAGTTTCGCGCCACCGACACGACCGCGCGATTCGTCGCCGACTCGAGGTACGTTCCCTTCACCCACTCGTTGAACGCGCCCATTGATGGCCCGCACCATACCTGATAATCCAATTGACGCCCCGCCTCGCCCGCATTCGCCCAACGCGACGATAACCCCAGATACCAGCGAAACACGAGTGCCATCTTCACGCGTGGGTCGGTGTCCGCTTTCGCCAGAACCGTCGGGTCGCGTCGCTCGAAGAAGGCCCGTGTCTGGCTCCAAATTTCTTCGAAGGTCGCACGCAGTTGGTTCTTCTCAACTAGGACGCGCTCGGCGGCCGGTATCGCTTCCCACGACGGGTATTGGCGATATAGCTCGTACAGTTTCTGCGCCCGCATGGCGAACATCGTGCCGCGTTTGAGCACCTGCACCTTCACGCCCATTTCG
>JANXNT010000082.1 GCA_025353985.1 Limnoglobus sp. | reverse complement strand
GTTAAACTTTGACTTCGGTTTCGTCTTGTCCGAGGACGCGAACGACGCTGCTTTTCAATACTTTGATCTTCGAATCTTCGGACTTCAGCGTCAGCTCGTCTTCGGTGTCCTTGACGCTAATCACCACGCCGATGATGCCCGAAGACGTCACGACCTTCGCACCGCGTTTGAGTGCGTTCATCATCGTGGCTTGGTCTTTTTTCTGTCGTCGGGCCGGCATGATAATCATCGTGAAGATGAACACGCCGATGATGACGAACATGAACATCGGGTTGCCGAGCATCGCAAGCGGGTTCTGCGCGTCTTTGGCGGCCTCTTTAGCAGCGGGCGGCGGCGGTTCTTGAGCAATCAAATACGAGTTCATCGAAAACGATCCGTTCGGTGATATTGCTGGCGGAATCTCGCGGCACGATCCGTGTTTACGGAAAAAATATACTACGTTTGTGGGTGCCAACGGGCAAGGCAAGCCTCGCGGAAGGCCGTGAAACGCCGTTCTTCGATCGCTCGCCGGGCATCCGCCATCAGCCTTAGATAGAACGCGATGTTGTGCAAGCTCAGCAACGTCGGCCCGAGCATTTCGTCCGCAGCAAATAGGTGATGCAAGTACGCCCGACTGAAATTTTGACACCCATAACAGGGGCAATCGGACTCTAACGGGGCCGAATCTCGCCGGTGTTTGGCGTTCCGCATCTTTACGACACCGTCGTAAGTGAACGCCGTCGCGTTCCGCCCGTTCCGCGTCGGCATCACGCAGTCGAACATATCGATCCCCGACGCCACTCCCGCAAGCAGATCGATCGGCCGACCGACGCCCATCAAGTATCGCGGCTTCGATTCCGGTAATAACGCCGCACACTCGGGTAACGCAGCGTGCATCGCTTCGGGCGATTCGCCGACGCTGAACCCGCCGAGCGCATATCCGGGGAAATCCATCGCCACAAGTTCGGAAGCGCAAAGCGCACGTAGCGCGATACTCGTCCCGCCCTGCACGATCCCAAACAGCGCCTGATCGCGCCGCGAATGATGTTTCCGGCAGCGTGCCGCCCACAGAATCGACCGCGCAATCGCTTTCTGCAAAATCTCTGGCGACGAATCCCCCGGCGGGCATTCGTCGAGCACCATCGCGATGTCCGAACCGAGATTCTGCTGAATATCGACCGCTTTTTCGGGCGTCAGTTCGAGCAAACTGCCATCGATGTGCGAACGAAAGCGGGCACCCTCATCGGTGATCTTCACTTGCGACGGCGACAACTTTGCCAGCTTTGTTTGTTGCGCGTCGGTGGC
>JANXNT010000075.1 GCA_025353985.1 Limnoglobus sp. | reverse complement strand
CCCATAGGTCGCCACGATCGCAGCCCAAACCGAACCGACCGACTTCGAGGCCACGCAACGCCTTCTGAAGCGATTCCTTAAACGTGCGGCCAATGGCCATCGTTTCGCCGACCGATTTCATCTGCGTCGTCAGCGTCGCGTCGGCATCGGGGAACTTCTCGAACGTGAACCGCGGAATCTTCGTCACCACGTAATCGATGGTCGGCTCGAAGCACGCGGGTGTCTCGCGGGTGATGTCGTTTTGCAGTTCGTCGAGCGTGTAACCGACCGCGAGCTTGGCCGCAATTTTCGCGATCGGGAACCCCGTCGCTTTCGAGGCGAGTGCCGACGACCGCGAGACGCGCGGGTTCATTTCGATAATGATCATGCGGCCATCGACGGGATTCGTCGCGAACTGGATATTCGAGCCGCCCGTTTCGACGCCGATCTCGCGGATGATCTTCTTGGCCGCGTCGCGCATCCGCTGAAATTCCTTGTCGCTCAGCGTCTGAATCGGCGCGACCGTGATGCTATCGCCCGTGTGGACGCCCATCGGGTCGAGGTTTTCGATCGTGCAAACCATCACGACATTGTCGGCTTTGTCGCGCATCACTTCGAATTCGTATTCCTTCCAGCCGATCACCGATTCTTCGACGAGAACTTCGCCAGTGGGGCTGAGTTCGAGGCCGCGCGTGACGATCTGAATGTACTCGTCGCGGTTGTAGGCGATGCCGCCACCGGTACCGCCCATCGTGAAACTCGGCCGCAACACGCACGGCAAACCAATCGTCAGTCGCGCGTTCTCCGCATCGGCCATCGAACGCACGACGAGGCTCTTCGGCACTTCGAGGCCGATCTTAATCATCGCGTCTTTGAACTTCTGGCGATCCTCGGCTTTGTCGATCACATCGGCGTTCGCGGCGATCATTTCGACGCCGTACTTTTCGAGCACGCCGTGCTTCACGAGGTCCATCGCCGTGTTCAGCGCCGTCTGCCCACCGAGCGTCGGTAGCAGTGCATCCGGCCGTTCGATCGCGATGATTTTTTCGACGGTTTGCCAGGTAATCGGCTCGATATACGTGCGATCCGCCGTCTCCGGATCGGTCATAATCGTGGCCGGGTTCGAGTTCACGAGCACGACCTCGTAACCTTCCTCCCGCAGCGCTTTACAGGCTTGCGTCCCCGAATAATCGAACTCGCAGGCCTGACCAATAATGATCGGGCCGGAACCGATGAGCAAAATCTTCCGGATGTCAGTACGTTTCGGCATGGTTCCCAGGTTGCAGAGTTCGTCGAAAGCAGATCGTTACGCGCAAACTCCAAATAAGATACGAACGCAAACGATCTCTCCAAGGGCACGACAAGAGGAAATCGTTTGGGAGTTCGGCATGTTTCCGGAATAACGAATTTGGTGAAATTGTTGACATCCGAAAAGCGCTCGCCTAAACTTCAATCGTTCAATCGTTCAATCGTTCGACGATCAACCGATTATTCGCTGTGAACTTATGCTCCGATTCGCCACTCTGTTTGCGGCCTTCGCCTGTTTCACGGTTTCGATCGTGGCGGGGTTTCGCATCATTCAGAAACCACCACCGCCACTCGGCTTCTGGGCCGAGCCGAACATCGTCCAACTGAATGAACATTACGAAGGCGAAATACTTCGTGGAACCGTGCGATTCCGGAACACCTATCCGACGACGATTCACGTTCTGGAATGGTCGAGCACTTGCAGTTGCACGGGAATGTCCGTGACAGATCGAGAAATCCCGCCCGGTGGTGAAACGAAACTCGCTTACGAATGGCACATCGGGTCGCGGAAGGGACGTTCGCAGGAAACGCTGAGTATCCTCTATCATTTTGGCCCTGAGCAAGTCGGTTTTTCATCCGTGCATCTGCGGGCCATCGTCTAAAACGAAAGCATCTGCGAACCGAGGCAATTGGAGTTTGTCGCCGGGCAACCGAACTCGCTAGTCGTGCGCTTTCGGCCCGGCCGATTGAAGTCGGTGTCGTTCGATGAAAAGTCCGCGATGTCGAAAACATTCACAGCCACAGCCGTCGGCGATGAAGCGACTATCCAATACACACCAACCGGGAACAGCGAAGATCTGCGCGGAGTGATTCTCACCGCACAGCTTTCTGGTTCGGTCGATTCTTCTGTAACGATCCCGTTGATCGTGCAGAGTGCAGTCGGCATTCCCGCCATCATGCCGATGGCGATGCCAAACGAATGATGTCCCTGTTCTTGAGGAGGTACTTGCGATGCGTTCACTGATCTGCATGTCGTTGTTCGGGCTGAGTGTGATGTCGATGTATGTGTCGGCAGAACCTGTACCAGCCGATCTCTGCTGCACTTTAAAATCTGAGAGGTGCCAGGATGTTCCCCCAACATCCTGGTTCACTGAAGTTGATCCACCTGTAAGCACTAACAATGACCCATTCCCATCCGGTACTGTCAGCTGTGCAACAGTTGAAGCAGATCCAATTGAAACGGACCCAGACG
>JANXNT010000823.1 GCA_025353985.1 Limnoglobus sp. | reverse complement strand
AGCTCGCCGAGGCGGTACTGGCGTGCAAGACGTACCACGCGCGGGCGGCGGTTGTGCGGATTCTCTCCGACGAACGCGACCGGTTGCCCGGCAGCATCGAGCATTTCAAGAAGGCCGCCACCGACGAGCATCCACGCGTTCGCGCTCAGGCTGCGCGTGCCCTCAGCTTCTTCGCCACCGGAGATGCGATGTCCGCCGTGGCATCGATCGCCGCAAAGCCGATGGACTACTGGACGAAGTACACCGTCGAGGCGGCACTCGCCGCGAACGTGGCAAACTGGCCCGCAGACTTCTACACGGGTAAGCTCGGCACCACCAACCCGGAAGCGGCCAAGCTGGTTGCGGAAGTCCAGAAGAATCGCGCACTCGACAACGTCGCAGCTCCGTGGCTAAAGCAATTGCTCGGCACGGAACAGAAGTCGAAAGAAGAACGCTTCCAGGCGATGAAGGCACTTTCGCTCATCACCGGCAACGCCACGAAGGGCCGCGAGGTGTTCCAGCGAAGTTGCATCGCTTGCCATCGCGTCGGCCAGGGCGAAGGCAACGATTACGGCCCGAACATGGAAAAGCTGATGACGAAGATGGGCCAAACCCGGATGAAGGTGATCGAATCGATCATCGACCCGAACGCCGAAGTCGACGCGAAGTATCTCTCGACGAAGATCGAACGCCTGAGCGGTGGCGTCGTCACCGGGCTGGTGATTTCCGAAGACAAAGACAAGATCGTGATCTTCGACGGCAAGGAAAAGAAAACGATCCCGCAAGACGATGTCGAGAAGAAAACCTTACTGAAGCAGAGCAGTATGCCAGAAGGCCAAGCCGGCGCAATGGCACCCGGCGAGTTCTTGGACCTCGTCGAATATCTGACCTCGCTGAAGTAAGCACTAATGTGCGGGAACTACGATCTGTCGTGAAACAGATCGTGGTTTCCAAGTCATCATCCTGCGCGGAATGGGAATCGACTTCGCCAATTCAGGCCGACCAATCTTCATCGGTCCATTTCGTCAGCGAACGCCGCTTGGTCTTCGGCATCTCGCTGATTTCGAAACTCTTCCACCGCAGCTAACCACTCATCGAATAGCGAGTTCTCTGCCAACGGCAGAATCGGTATCGGCGATGGCGGCGGCGTAGGCAGTTTCACGATGACTGCGCCATTCTGCACGCGATGCGCAATCTGCGACTGCAAGGCCGCAATCGCGTCGCTCGACGTGCTCGCGTCTGCCGACAAATGCAACGGCCCGCCCGTATCGGCCCGAAAGCCCGACGATGTCGGTTCGACGAGAATCGAGATGCTCATTGCAGTTCCTGCTGTCATCTTACATGAAGTGCCAAGTGCCATCTATGGACATTCGCGAGGCTCATTCGGCGCGGTTCACCAATCGTTGTTCGACGCACTAACCACTCACAACTCTTCACTCATCACTACCCAGTACGGACCATCCCTCGGCTTCGCGCCGTTCCGCATCGGTCAAAGGCGAACCGGTATCCTATACATCGAGCAAATGGCAATTGAAACCGCGCACGCATCGGAAACCCATCCGGCGCGAAGCGCGAACCGCCCGCTACTTCGCCGCCTTCAGCAAGAACTCGCGATTGATGGGGGATTTCGAAGGTGGGACACTCTTGTTAGCCCGACTCGCTAACGCGTTTTGAAGTTGCGCTTTCCGTCGCGACGGATGGTAATTCCGAGCCGATTCCCCGCAAGGGGTCGGGTGATGCGCAACCACCCAGTCGTGACTTCGCCAGTGTGCGGGATCGTGAA
>JANXNT010000028.1 GCA_025353985.1 Limnoglobus sp. | reverse complement strand
GGGCGATTCGTGACGCTAGATGGCTGTTTTACGAACGACCAAAGTTGGATCGCTCGGCGAATGCTCAAGGCGGATCGCGGCGAGCACGTTCGCGAGGAACCTGCGTATATCTCGCTTGCGAAGCAGGCATTTCCCGATGTGCAGTCGGTCGTTCGCCACAATTTATTGCGAGTGCCGTACACGCACATCATCCTGACTTGCACCCGAACCGCGCGCGAGATTTGACCGTGAAAACCGCGCTCCCATTCAATCGGCCGATGGTCAGCGAAGTCGGCTTCGCGTACCTGCGTCAAGCCGTCGACAACATGCATCTGTCTGGCGACGGCCCGTTCACGCGACGCTGTCACGAACGACTTTCGCCGATGGTTGGCGGCGGCAAAGTGTTGCTCACGACATCGTGTACGCACGCTCTGGAAATGGCCGCACTGTTGTTGAAAGTCGGCCCTGGTGACGAAGTGATCGTCCCGTCGTTCACGTTCGTCTCGACGGTGAATGCGTTCGTGTTACGTGGGGCCACGCCGGTGTTCGCCGACGTACGATCCGACACGTTCAACCTCGACGAACGGCTTCTCGCCAAGCTCATTACACCGCGAACGCGGGTGATCGTGCCGGTGCATTATGCGGGTGTGGCGTGCGAGATGGACGCGATACTTCGCATCGCGAATGCCGCAGGTGTGGCCGTCGTCGAAGACAACGCACACGGCCTCTGCGGTGCGTATCATGGCCGACCGCTCGGCTCGTTTGGCGTACTCGCCACGCAGAGTTTCCACGAGACGAAAAACTTCTCGTGCGGTGAAGGCGGCGCGCTCGTCCTGAACGATCCGACGATGTTCGACCCGGCAGAAATCATCCGCGAAAAGGGCACGAACCGTTCGCGGTTCTTCCGTGGGCAGGTCGATAAATACACGTGGGTGGGGTTGGGTTCGAGTTACTTGCCGAGCGATGCGCTCGCGGCACTGTTGCTCGCGCAACTCGAAGATGCGGAGGCAATTCAGCATCGTCGCCGCGTACTTTGGCAGAAATATCACACGTCGCTAGGCGACTGGGCCGCCGACCGTGGCGTGACGTTGCCGTTCGTGCCGAGTCATTGCGATTCGCCGCATCATCTATTTGCGATGCTCGCGCCATCGCTGAATGCGCGTCAAGCGATGCTCGCCGACCTCAAGGCCGCCGGTGTGACGGCGACATTTCACTACGTTCCGTTGCACCTGTCTGAGATGGGTCAACAATACGGTGGCCGTCCGCGACAGTGCCTCGTTACCGAGTCGATCAGCGATCGCCTCATCCGGCTACCACTCTTCTATGGACTTACCGATACGGAACAGGAAACTGTGATTCGAGCGGTGCAAAACACATCGCTGAAAAGTGTTCGCAAGGCCGCGTAAACCACGTCGAATCTGCGGGCAATGCACAGCCACCTCATTTCCATCGTCGGCTCACGACGGACTTTCTCGGATGAACCGTTTTCGTAT
>JANXNT010000022.1 GCA_025353985.1 Limnoglobus sp. | reverse complement strand
CGCGCAAGCCGATGGACCCATCGGGCATCCGCATCGGCACGCCGGCACTGACGACGCGCGGTATGAAAGAACCGGAGATGAAGCAGATCGCGCGATGGATCACGGATGTTCTCGCGAAACCGGCCGACGACGATTTGATCTCCCGCGTTCGTGGAAGTGTCCGCGAACTCTGCGAGCATTTTCCCGTACCCACCGAAGCCACCTGAGCGACAAAGTTTCAATGGCCCCGATCATTATCGCCTTCGCTTGCATCGGTACGTTGCTGTTCGCACTACTCACTTTCGCCGTGTTCATCTTCATGATGGCGTGTCGATGGTGCGGCGTCGAGCGCCCGCGTTTCCCCGCCGCAGCGGGTATCGTCATTGTGTCGTGGATCGTCTGGACGATCGTCGAAGCGATCCTCGTGGCCGTGTTGCAATACGTTTACGAAAGTGCGGGTTACCCTTTGTGGGAAGCCCGCATCGTAAGTTTCTTCCTGGCGTTGCCGCTCGATTTGACGATCGCGACGGGGTTGCACATGGCGCTGATGCGTGCGCCGCTCGGCAAGGCGGTCGAAGTTTGGTACATCCAACGCCTGATTCTGTTGGCCATCGTTCTCGCGTTAACTGCCGTCGTTGCCGTCGGCTTCCTGGCTGCGAAAGGTTGATCGTTTCCCATGCCGCGTTTTTTCGCCACGTGCGCTCGCGGCCTCGAGCCGATCCTCGCTTGGGAACTCGAAACTCTCAATGCCGCCGACATTACCAAAGGTCGCGGTGGCGTCTCGTTTTCCGGGGAAATCGATCTTTTGTATCGGGCGAACTTGTGGCTACGCACTGCGGTGCGTGTGTTGCAGCCGATTCTCGAATTCCCCGTGCGTTCGACCGATGAACTTTACGATGCGGTGCGTTCGTTGCACTGGCCCGATTTCATGTCGCCCGACCATACATTAGCCGTCGATAGTAACGTCCGCGACTCGCTGATTACGCACTCGCAGTATGCGGCACGACGGGTTAAAGACGGCATTTGCGATCAATTTCGCGAACTCGCCGGGCGTCGGCCCAGCGTCGATACCGAAACGCCGATGATCGGTATCAACCTGCATATCTCGCGGAACAAAGGCATTCTTAGCCTCGACACGTCGTGGAATTCCCTGCACAAACGCGGCTATCGCCCGGCACTGACGCGGGCACCGTTGAACGAGGCACTGGCAGCGGGATTGCTGCTTTCCACGGGCTGGTTCGGCGATGTCCCGCTCGTCGATTTCATGTGCGGTTCGGGCACGTTCCCGATTGAGGCCGCGTGGATCGCGACGAATCGACCGCCGGGTTTGACTCGCAAGTGGTTCGGTTTCATGGGCTGGCCGAGTTTCGACCGGCAGTTGTGGAATGCCATCCGCGACGATGCCCGCGACAAGGTGGCGACCGTCTGCCCGACGACGATCATCGGCAGCGACATTCGCCGCGACGTCGTCGATTTTGCGATCAATAACGCGAAAACGGCAGGGGTTGGCGGGATCGTGCCGTTCCATCGTTTGGACTTAAACGAGACACGCCCACCAGAAGGCCCGCCGGGTATTCTCATCTGCAATCCGCCGTACGGCGAACGAATCGGCGACGAAAGCGAGTTAATTCGCGACTACCAAATGATCGGTGAAGCCGCAGGTAGAAACTGGCCCGGCTGGCGGCTGTTGGTGTTCACGTCGAACGACATGCTCGCGCGAAACGTGGGACTCCCGGTGGAGCGTCGCACGCCATTCTACAACGGCAGCCTCGCGTGTAATCTCTGGGAATACCACACGGGTGGGTGAAGTCCGGCGTCGTTCGAGGAAATGTTCCCGACGACTTTCGATGTCCGTATATTCTCAATTACACCGCTTCCGGAACCCGATCGTAAGGAAGAACATCATGTGGGCATCAGCACTCCTCGTCACGAGCTTACTGCTTGCACCGGCGCAAGGTACGGGCACTGGCTTGCAACTTTCGAACGTCCGCAACACTTATGGGGAACTCGGCGGCACCCGCCCCGATGGCAAGTTCCTGCCCGGTGATGTCGTGTTCATCGGCTTCGATATTGACGGCATCACCGTCGACGATCAGGGCCGCGTGCAGTACCGAATGGCGATGGAAGTCATCGACAAGAACAACAAGCCGATCTTCAAACAAGACCCTTCGGACAAAGTCGATTTCGTCCCGCTCGGTGGCAAAAAGCTACCCGCACGCGCGTTCGTGACGATTGGCCTCGATCAAGAACCCGGTATGTACACGCTGAAACTCGTCGTCACCGATACCGCTTCGAAATCGACGCAAACGCTGTCGAAGCCGTTCGAAGTGACGAAGAAAGATTTCGGCATCGTTGCCGTTTACGCGAGTGTCGATGAACGCGGTGCGATCCCCGCGCCGACGACCGGAATCATCGGGCAATCGATCTTCGTGCAGTTCGGCATCGTCGGTTTCGACCGCAGCCCGAAAGATGCGACCGACCCCAAGAAGGGCAACCAGCCCGATGTGCTGATCGAAATGTCGCCACTCGATTCCACGGGCACACCGACACTCAAAAAGCCGATCGCGTACAAGCTCGAAAACGGCGTCGACGAAAAAGAATCGGGCTTCACGATGCGGTTTTTGTTGCCGATGACGCGCGCCGGAAAGTACACGGTGCGACTCAGTGCGACCGACAACCGGACCCGCAAAACGGCGACGTTCGATCTGCCCGTGACCGTCGTGCCATCGGCAAACTGATAAGCTAACCCGAGATCGATTTTTGTCCCATGCGAGGCAGTGATGAGTCAGCTTCAAGACCGGATTGCGCAGTTTCGGAAGATGGCGACCGACGACCCCGAAAACGAACTCGGCCACTTCCGCCTCGGCCAGTTGCTCATGGACGATGGGCAACTCCCCGAAGCGGCGGCTTCGTTCGCAAAAACGCTCGAACTCAGCCCGCAGTTCTCGAAGGTGTATCAACTGCTCGGCGAATGCTACATCAAGCAAAACGACAACGCGAAGGCAATCGAAGCGTTGACGAACGGCTACAAAATCGCCGACGAACGCGGCGACAAGATGCCACGCGATGCGATGGCGAAGATGCTGACCACACTCGATGCGCCGATCCCGAAAGCGGCCGAGCCGACGGCTTCCGTCGACGAAGGCCCCGAAAGCGGGTTCACCTGCGAACGCCCTGGTTGTGCCGCCGGTCGGCGCGCCCAACCACTCGCACTGCCACCACTCAAGGATGAAATCGGCCTGCGAATCCAGCAAAAAATCTGTGCCGACTGCTGGCAGGGTTGGTTCAAGGATTTCAGCATCAAGGTCATCAACGAGCTTCGCCTCGACCTGAGTTCCGAGTCCGGCCAGGGCGAATACGACAAACACATGCGGGAATACTTCGGCTTCGAGAATTGACCATGACCGCCTCGACGTATCTCGTGCAGTACGGTCTCTCCGCACACATCGGTAATTTTCGCGCCCCCACGGCGGGGCGTTTCGTTCGTTCGGATCGCGTCGTCATTCGCAGCCCACGCGGTCTGGAACCAGGAACAATTTTGTGCGAGCCGAACCGACCGTTCGGCACCGCGACCGATGGCGATTTACTTCGCACCATTTCCGATGACGACGAATCGAAGTGGTCAGTGTTGCTTCAAGAATCGCAAGAGATTTTGAACGCAGTAAACGATGCGATGATAGATCAGCCAGTGAAATTTGTCGATGCCGAACCCCTGCTCGATGGCCGCACGTTTTTGCTACATGCGCTACCGTGGGGCGATGCGGATGTGACGCGAATCCTCGAACGCTTGTCGGCCCAACTCGATGCGGACCAGCTGGCCATCGCGGCAGTCCTCACGCTCGCCGGCCCGTTCACCCCGATGCTCTTCATGGGCGAGGAGTGGGGCGCGAGCACTCCGTGGCAGTTCTTCACGGCACATCCCGAGCCCGAGCTCGGAAAGGCCACTGCCGAGGGGCGCATCGCGGAGTTCGCGAAGATGGGGTGGG
>JANXNT010001423.1 GCA_025353985.1 Limnoglobus sp. | reverse complement strand
GGAAGACCGTCGTCGCGGTCGGAGTCGGGACGTTGGTGGGCGGGCCACTGGCGCTCCTCTGGGTACCATCGCTGCTAACGGGTGGCGTTCAGTATTGGCAGATATTCGCTGTGCCATTGTTGGCCGTACTCGCCGCACGGTTCCTCATGCGCGCGTGGGCATCGGATCGGCTCGGTACGCGAAAGCCACTCGTCGCGCTCGGTAGTATCGGTTTCGCAATGATTGCATTCACTGCGTTCGCGATCTTACACCGTGCAATCGAAGTGCCATTGTTGCCGGAAACCGACGACGACATCCGTTTCGCAGAAACGGTCCCGCAACTCGATAGCGAAGACGGCGGACGCGCCTACCGCCGCGTTGCGGCACTGTTCCGGGAAATCAATCACGATGTTCGATCCGAACTCCCACTGTTCCCGCGAGAAATCGAGAACGAGCAAAATGGGCAAATCGCCCCAATGTACATCGCCCAAGTTTACCGCGTTCTGAAATACGGTTGGCCAGCAAACCGACCGGATCTCGAAGTGTGGATGGACAAACAATTCGCGAACGACTGGGATGTCGAAGCGCGCGAGATCGTGAAGAAACCGCTCGGGCCGATCGAAAATCCTCGCGGCTTGATTTATAACAGCCAACTTCGCGACATGTCCGATTCACCCGCAGTGATTTTCTTTTTGATCGCACGCGGCTATCAGAAGCAAGCGGCGGGGGAACCAGAAGCTTACCTGACCTGCCTCGAAACGGCGCTCGCCATCACACGCAACGCGAGAACGCAGCAACCGAGAAGTTGCCATGTCTACGGTATTGCAGGGGAGGAGACTGCTTTATCGTCAATCAATCTCTGGATAGAACGACTGGAGGGTCGCCCGGATTTATTGCGAAAGTTGACCGCGATTCTGGATTATCACACGCGGACACGGCCAGCCGACTCGACGGAAATGTTCACCGTCGAACGCATGATCGCCCGCAACACGTTCAACGCGCCGAGCCAGTGGCTCAAAGCGAAGCTCGTCGAGCAGTTGCGCGGAATGAGACGCCCTGCGGAAGGCTCCGCGATCGACGCACGTGCGGATCTCGAAGCGAATTTGGTCTCATTTTCGTGGGTGGTACCGTGGGAACGCGAGCGGCTTCGCCGGATTATCGGACTGGGTAACGACGTCAATCGCCTCAATCATCTGACGAAGTATGCGGGCGGCACCTTCCAGGAACAACTGGGAATGTACTTCAACCCATTGCGTATCCCGAACAGTACGCTTGTCGTCACCCGTGCGCGATTGCAAACCGCAAAGACAGCAGTCTGCTTGTACCGTGCGGAGGTCGGTTCGTTGCCGCCTGCTCTCGATGCGATCGTGCCGAAGTACCTGCCCGCTGTGCCACTCGACCCGTACGATGGCAAGCCGATCCGCTATCGCATTTCGAATGGGGAAACGATCGACTGGGAATACGACACGCGACGCGATACGAGTACGGAACGCCTCCCCGGTTTTGAGTTTGCGCTAGAAGAGGAATGGCACGCGCACATGGCAATCGGTGGCGGCTTGCTCGCACAGGGGCGGTCGCCGTTGGTCGAAAAGATCCCCGGTATTTCCGAGAATGGAACGCAAACGGTCGACCTGCGTGCGGTGGCCGCGGTAATGGGTGGGATCGTGCAATGGCCACTCGAACCACTCGACGAAGAAAACGGCTTCGGGATCGGGCCGGGCGGACAGCCGATGGTTGATGAAAACGGGAAAGCCATCGGTGATGGCCGAGTCAAGTACGAATCGAACCCCGTGTTCCCTAACGAAAAGAAACGCGTGAAGCGGGAGATTTTACTCGGTCAAGCGCTTCTCTGGAGCACCGGGCCGGACCGAATCGACGATGATGCAAAACGCCAATTCGATCAGCGAGATTCGAGTTTGAATGGTTTACCTTTTGAGGAAGATATTATCGAAGTCGTGCCACTCACAGCCGCGCAACGCAAGGCGAAGAAGTAGACAATGATACTCGCACTCGTGCTGCATCTCATCATATTCGCGCCTCCTTCGGCACCGGCGTTCGTCGTGGATACGATCGCGGGCGGCGAACGCACCGGCATCATCGACCGCATCGACGCGGCGGGGGTGGTGTATTTCCGCGACCCGGTCGCAACGATACCGGCAATTGATATCTTGACGATTCAGCAACAAAAAATGCCGCGTCCGATCTACCCCGCAAGCAGTGGAGTGATCCTTGCGAATGGCGACCGCATCGGCGGCGAAATCATCGGTGGTGACGACACTGCGGTGCGATTGCGTGCCACGGCGGAATGGCGCGTGCCGTTCGGTTTCGTGCAAGTGATCTGGTACGCGCCGATCCCCGGCGATCTATCGGCGTTTCCGGACCGTTACCCATGGTTACCTGCCGAGCGAAAGAAAGACTACGTGTTGCTACGAAACGGCGACGTGCAGATCGGCGACATCGAACGTCTCGGCGATGGCGGCTCGCTGAAACTGTTGGTTAACGGCAAATCGGTCGCGATGGAAGCGAGCAGTATCGCCGCAATCGCGCTCAACCCGAGCCTCACCGTGGCGCGCAAACCGAAGGGGCGGACCGCGAGGTTGGTCACCGCAAACGGCTCGCGATTCACGTTAACCGCAGTCACTGCTGATGCGACGACACTGCGAGGCACCACGGTTTTCAGTGCAAAAATCGAAGTGCCACTCGGCGATATGATTGCGCTGGATGGCATGAACCCGAAGGTAATCGACCTCACCGATTTGCGGCCATTAACCGAGAAACTGCAACCATTCGGCGAAGTGACGTGGACATGGGCGACGAACCGCAGCGCGAAGGATCGACCACTTCGGCTGAAGACAGCCGACGGCATCAGCACGTTCGACCGCGGCTTCGGCACCCACCCGCACGCCGTGCGAACGTACGCTCTCGATGGCAAGTTTCGCCGCTTCGACGCAGGCATCGGCCTCGACCCGATCACCGGCGCACGCGGTTCGGCAACCGTTCGCATTCTCGTCGACGGCGAAGCACGGGAGATGAAAGCCGTCACGCAGAATGCGGCACATGTGCGGGTGGATATTGCGAAGGCGAAACGCTTGATGATCGAAGTCGATTTCGGCCCAGGTGGCGACGTGTACGCCGATGTGAACTGGGCGAATCCGCGACTTGTCGAATGAATCACTCGATGAACAGAAATTCCTTCGCGTTGAACAGCGTGTGCGCGAAGTCGGCCCATGCTTCTTTCACGCTCGATTCCTTAGTCTGCTCGGCAACGAACGCGAGTGCCGCCGAAAGCTCCGTATCGGTCGCGGTGCGCCCAAACGCGGTGATGTACATTTTCCGCACGTGCTCCTCTGGCGAACTAGCGGTGACTTTTGACCAAATTTCCGCCTGCTGAATCGCGAACGGGTTGTTGAGCAACACGAGTGCCTGTGCAGGCACATTCGAGGTACCACGCCGGCCGATGGTCGTAAATGGCGTCGGATAATCGAACGCCACGAACAGCGGATTGAGGAAATTGCGGCGCACGCCCATGTAGATACTCCGACGTCCGCTACCATCGAGCGGCCCCGAACTGCCCGGCCTACCGCGGCCGATCATATGCTCCGTCAGGTGCGGCATCACGCTCGGCCCGCCCATCTTGCGATCGAGTTGCCCCGACACCGCTAGCATCGTGTCGCGTATCGCCTCGGCTTCGAGACGTTGCACGTTCGCCTTGTAAAGAAGCCGATTTTGCGGATCGACGGTCGCCGCCTTCACCGACGTTTCCGGGAGAGCTTGCGATGACATCCGGTAGGCATCGCTGAGCAAAATGCGTTTGTGCAGCCGCTTCGTGGACCAGCCATCGTTCGCGAACGTCGTCGCCAGCCAGTCGAGAAGTTCGGGGTGGCTCGGCGTCTGTCCCTGTTTGCCGAAGTCGTCGGTCGATGGCACGAGACCGACGCCGAAGTGGTGGTGCCAAACGCGATTGACGTACACACGCGCGAACAGCGGATTCGCAAGCGTGGCGACTTCGTTCGCTAACTCCAGCCGCCCGCTACCTTGGGGTGGGGACTTCGCATCGGGCTTGCGGAACAGTTCCAAATTGCAGCGTTCGGCCATGATGCCGGGGGCTTTGTGGTTGCCACGAACGAAGACGCGCTCGTTCAAGCCGGTACCGTCGGCCATCGCCGGAGCACGTCGCACCTCGGCAAGTCTCGCTTCGAATTCAGGCAACGCCTTCGGCAATTTCGCGAGTCGTTTCGGTGCGGCTGGCGGTGGGCTATCGTTGAATCGCGCTTCGAGAATCGAGAGATACCCTTTCTCGTCGTCGATCAGTTCGAGGTAGGCGTTGTGGTTCGGCCACATGCCGAGATCGAAAACGACCCACTGATACTCTTCGCCGTGGTCAACGCCTTTACGCAGGCCACCGTAGATCGGATCTTGGATCAGTTGGAAGTTGTCGAGAATCAAATTAATACGCGAATGGCGACCCGCCACGCGGACGGAGACGTAACGCGATTCGGTTTTGAACGTCGGCGAACGTAGCGTGCCACGCAGGACCGACGATTCGCGACCACTATGTGGGGCTTGATCCGTCAGACGGAAAGCGTGTCCCGTCGTTGGCCAACGCAGGTTCCAGTCCGCACCGAATGACTCGAAAGAACGCGAATTCGCGAGCCAGTTCGCATACTCTTTCGATGGTGCCACTACCGCAGTCGATGGTTCACTCACTTCACCGCGAGCCGCTTTGAGCTTATCCAAAAGCGAATCGATCTTCGCCGGGTCGTCGATGAAGGCATGTTGATAACGCGAACTGCTAAGGATGCCGTACAACGCGTAGTAATCGCGGGTGGGCAGCGGGTCGAATTTGTGATCGTGGCAACGCGCACACGAGATCGTCAAACCGAGGAAGGTTTTGCCGAAAACATCGATCATGTTATCGATACGGTCGGCTTGCTCTTGGCGTACGTCCACGGGCGAATGTTTTCCTTCGCCGAGGTGCCAAAATCCGGTGGCGATCAGCGATTCATTGGTGTGTTCCGTTGGATGCCAACGCGGTGTCAGTCGGTCGCCCGCAATTTGTTCGCGGACGAATTGGTCGTACGGCAAGTCGGTGTTGAACGCGCGAATCGCGTAGTCGCGGTAGCGCCAGGCGTCGGCGATTTCAAAATCGAACTCGTGGCCCATCGTCTCGGCGTACCGCGTGAGATCTAGCCAATGGCGTCCCCAGCGTTCGCCGTAGTGGGGCGACGACAAAAGCCGATCAACGCAAGTTTCATACGCGTTCGGCGTGTTATCCGCGAGGAACGCATCGATTTCCGCCGGCGTTGGCGGTAAGCCGATAAGGTCGAATGTGAGCCGCCGAATCAGCGTGCGTTTGGTCGCAGGCAACGCGGGCTTCAGCCCCGCTGAGTCGAGTTTTGCCCGCAAAAATGAATCGATCGGGTTCGCAATATTTGCAATCGATACTGCAGGATTGGCAATTGGGCGGTACGACCAGTGCGCCGCCGCGAGTGTGTGTACATCCATTTCTTTCGTGATGCTCGATACGACTACCACACGATCATCGGGCCATACGGCACCGGCTTTCACCCACGTGGCTATGTCGGCAATTTGTGCGTCGGGCAGTTTGCCCTTTGGCGGCATTTTCATGTCGCCATCGTATTGCAAGACTTGCAGCAACAGGCTTTTCTCGAAGTGCGCGACATCGAGTGACGGCCCCGTGTCACCGCCCTTGAGGAGTTCAGCGCGCGCAGTCAGCCGCAGCCCGCCTTTCTCTTTTGTCGCATTGTGGCAACTCTGGCAACCAACGAGGATGGGCCGAATCTTGTTCTCGAAAAACTCGATCTTCGGGTCGGCCCCGCGCGCAGCTACGGCAAATGACAAAATCGCAACGAACGAGGCAAAACGCATCGACAACATACTGCGACCTCAGAACGAGCCAGGCGGGAGTGCAAGGATGCGAGATGCTGTATTGTAGTCGACAATCCGAAGAGATCTCACGCTTGGAATGCGATACTTTTCGTGCCAGCCCGCTGCGCAAGCAAGGGGAACCCAAAAAAAACTCCAAGCCGTGCCTGAACGCTGGAAGCGCACACCTTGCTTAAGCTGCGGGCTGGCACGATAACGCCTACCGCTTCTTTTTCTTTTTGCGATCTTCGGCGCGTTCTTTCGCGCTCTTGCGGTGGCCGGTGTCGCCTTTGAGTTTCATGTTGTTCATACCGCCGGGGGCGAACGCGCCGCTCTTCCCCATCCCGGCCATCATTTTCATTCGCTGGAACATCGACATCTCGGACATTTGCTTCATCAGTAGCCGGACTTGGTCGAACTGTTGCAGAAACGCTTTGATTTCTTGCGGCTGTACCCCGGCTCCCGTAGCGATGCGACGTCGTCGATTGATGTCGATAATATCGGGGTCGGCACGCTCTTTCTTCGTCATCGAATCGATGATGCCTTGCACCCGTTTCAGTGCCACTTCGGGGTCTTCCCCATCGGGGATCATCTCGGACATTCCCGGCATCTTGCCGATCAGGTCTTTCATGCCGAGTGCCGCAATTTGCTCGAACTGCTTGCGGAAGTCGTTGATCGTGAACGTACCCTTCGAGAGCTTATCTTGCTGCTTCTGCAAATCCTCTTGCGACATTTGATCTTGAATCGACTTGATCTTTTCGACCACACCCATCATGTCGCCTTGACCGAGGATTCGCCCCGCCATGCGCTCCGGGTGGAACTCTTCGAGCTTGTCGATTTTCTCGCCGACGCCGATAAATTTGATCGGCACGCCCGTTACGTGCTTGATCGAAAGCGCAGCCCCGCCGCGGGCATCGCCGTCGAGTTTCGTCAGAATCACCGCGTTCAGTTCGAGCGCGTCGTTGAACGCCTTGGAGACGTTCACCGCTTCTTGCCCGATCATCGCATCGACCACCAAATACGCCTCGTCGGGGCGGACCTGTTTGTCGATCGCTTTCAATTCGTTCATCAGATCGTCGTCGATCTGCAAACGGCCGGCGGTATCGAGAATCACAACGTCGCAGAGTGTGCGTTTCGCGAATGCCACCGCATTGCGGCAGACATCGAGTGGC
>JANXNT010001418.1 GCA_025353985.1 Limnoglobus sp. | reverse complement strand
GTCCAGTCGCCGATTTTGCCGCCGCCGCCGTTGACTCCTTCGGCGAGGCCGCGAGTGAGGACGTACCAGCAGAAGAAGCAATGGTTGTTGGTTGCCCCCGGCAGTGCGTTCGGGTCGCGGGCCAGGATTTCGTTGCGGATCGCGGTCAGCCCTTCGCGGAAGACTTTGCCGACATACGGGTGATTTCGCCCCGTTTCGATGATTTCCGCAACGCTTTCGGTGTAGATGTTGCCAATCGTCAGTTGATCCAAATCCGAGGCAAACCCGCAGCACGGCTTCACTTCGCCCTTCGGATTCACGATCAGTGCCTGACCGGGGCCTTCGCAATAATCTTCCTTGAACCACTCGCCATCCCACGAATTCCCCGGCAACATCTCCGCACGTTCCACGGTAGCAAGGTGGTTCCAGTTCATTGTCATCGTCAGTTCGTCGCTGACGAACAAGTAGCGGTGCAGCATGTCGGACCACGCGATGACGGCATCGAGTTCCGTGGCCAATCGCCGAATCGGTTCGAGGCCCTGTTCCGGCGAACGACTGGCGTACGAGAGCGAAAGGATCGTGTCGCGATCGAAGACTTTGCGCGCGACGCGACAAAACGTGGCGAGTTTCGCGATGTCCATGCCGTGGAATTTATCGACGCTGAGGCCGAGCTTGCCGGTGAAGCCGACGTCACGCAACTGCGTAAGAATGTCGGCAAGATGCGTCTCGTTCTCGAACCAGACGCCGTTCGTCATCATCTTGTCGAAGCGGAAGCCGAGTTGGGCGGCGCGCTTCGTCAGCGCGACGAGGAATTCGGGGTAAACGAACGGCTCGCCGCCGGTGAAGCCGAGGATCTCGATGCCCAGATCGTGCGACTGTTCGAGGCAACGAATCGCAGTGGGAATGTCGAGCCGATCCGGCCATTCGATCGGCACGCAACAGTGCGGGCACGCGAGATTACACTGATAAGTGCCCGCAAACGAGAGATAATTCGGGCGAAACCGGCGTTCGGTGTCCGCCACATTGCGGGCGTCCGCATCTCCACGAGACAAATTTGGCGTCGGGCGAGCGGCCATGCGAGCAGGTTCCCACGTCATTTGGAATCGAAGTAGCGGATATTGTACGGGCGATTTGCATCGGCTATCAACGGCGTTCTGTAAGATAAAGGTCCCGCCATTAACGGCCGTTGCCGCAACTTTGCGTGCGTGGCCACCTTCCTCACCGGGAGTAGGACTTTTCGATGAACAAACGATTCGCGCTGCACCGATTATTGTTACCGGCATTCGTGCTGATTCTGGGGCCACTTTCTGCGCGTGCAGAAAACAACGTTCCACCAAAAGGCTTCACCGCCGTTTTCAACGGGAAAGACCTGAGCGGGTGGCATGGCTGGGCGGTTCACTCGAAGGGTGGCAACCCGTTCGAGATGGCCAAAGCGAGTGCGGAAGACCAAGCCAAGATGATCGACGGTTGGACGGCCGACGCCAAGAAACACTGGAGCGTTCAAGACGGCGACCTCGTGAACGATGGCTTCGGTGCTTACCTTTCGACCGACAAAGCGTTCGGCGATGTCGAGTTCTTAATCGACTATAAAACCGTCGCGAAAGCCGACTCGGGCATCTACATGCGGGCGACGCCGCAAGTGCAAATCTGGGATTCGAGCGAAGCGGATCCGTCGGGCCTCGGCAAGAAGTTCGGCAGCGGCGGGCTGTGGAACAACAGCAAGGGTACCGCCGGGAAAGACCCACTCGTCGTCGCCGACAAGCCACTCGGCGAATGGAACCAGTTTCGGATACTCCAGGTCGGCGAGCGCACCACGGTGTATCTCAACGGTAAGCTCGTCGTCGATCATGCTCGCCTGGAAAACTTCTGGGATCGCAAATCGCCGCTGCAAAAGGCCGCCCCCGTTCTGCTGCAAACGCACGGCGGCGAGATCCGCTGGCGGAACATTTTCGCACGCGAAATTCCAACCGAAGAAGCGAACGCGATGCTCGCCGCCAAAGCGGGCACGGGCTTCACGTCGGTGTTCAACGGGAAAGATTTCGACGGTTGGGCTGGCCCCATCGACAACTACGAAGTCATCGACGGTGCGATCGTTTGCAAACCGAAAAAGGGCGGCACGATCTTCACGAAAGACGAGTTCGCAGACTTCGTCGTGCAAGTCGAATTCAAGCTGCCCAAGGCGGGCAACAACGGCCTCGCGATCCGCTACCCCGGCAAGGGCAACACGGCCTACGAAGGCATGTGCGAACTGCAAGTTCTCGACGACGATGCCGACGAATACAAAACGCTCGACAAGCGCCAATTCCACGGCTCCGCCTACGGAATGGCCGCCTCCGCACGCGGCTACCAACGACCGATCGGCGAGTGGAATTTCCAACAAGTGACCGTGAAAGGTTCGACGATCAAAGTCGAACTCAACGGCTCGCTGATCCTCGACACCGATC
>JANXNT010000817.1 GCA_025353985.1 Limnoglobus sp. | reverse complement strand
CCGTGATGCTGAGCGCGTAACTGGCAACTAACATGAGCCAATTCAAAGTGGCCCCGGCGTATCGGGCTTCGCCAACCCAGACCGAAAGAAAGTCGGCATTCCACACCGTAACGGGTACCAGCAGCGCACAGCCGAGCCAGCCGACGATCCGCGTTAGCTCGACGAGTCGTTCGTTGAATCGCGCGGTCTCGCCGCGATGGTGCAAGTCCGTGAGTGCGGCCCATGTCGCGTTGCCGACGGCGAGAACTTGCGCGAGTGCCAACTGGCTGAGCCGCAAAGAAACTGTGTAGATCAACGCGGCCTCCGCGCCGAGCATTAACCCGATTACGATCGTGTCGGCGGTGTAACAAATTCGTGCGGCAAGGTGATAGGCAAGCATCGCCCCGCTCGTCATCGGAATCGCGTTGCCGGCTTTTCCGCTCGAATCGCGCCCCGTCATTTCGGGGAAGCGCCGCAACCCGTCGCGCGTGAGAATGAGGATGGCGATAATCGACCCGATCAGCGCGGCCGCGAATTGACCGACGAGGCCAAACGCGAGTATGGCAAACCCCACCGACAACACGAAGACGACGATCTGCTGGACGGTTCCCGCAAGGTGTATGAAGTAGCTGCGTTGTTGCGATTCCGCCAACGAGCGAAACGGCGTAAGTGGCAGTAGCAACAACCCGATCAACGAAAGTGCAAAACCCCAGCGAAGTTCGACGACCAGTTCGGGTGGAATGTCGCGGCTCAGAAACGGCGCGATCGCAATGAAGATGGCCGTGAGTATCGCAGAGGCGATCGCGACCAGGACATACGCACGGTTACCGCGACGCAAAATCTGCACGGTGGCCGCACGATCCCCCGTGCCGTGTGCCTTGGATAACAGGACTTGCAGCGTCGTCGCCAGACCCAGTTCGAAGAGTGCGGTATAACCGAGCCAGCCAATCGCGATTCGGTAAAGGCCCACCCGAGCATCGCCGAGGTAATCGAGCAAAATCGGCGTACTCGCAAAGCCAATCAGCATCGCAATGCCCGACGAACCGTAACCGGCAATCAGCGACCAAAGACTCCGCCGCGTACGCGTCATGATGTTCCCCAAGGAACACCGAAGGCTTTCCGTCCGGAATCAGCCGTGAAGGATTTCCCGATTGGTGTGTTTCCCTTGTACTCGCGGAAGTCGTGAGACTTCGGACGCGGTGACAATATGTCACGAAGTCACACGACTTCGACAACGTCAGAATTCTTTGTAGCGGAAGTACTGACACGCAAAAATTGCGCGGCTATACTTCACACAGTCGGAAATGACACGTCAACTGTCTAACTAATAAACCATCTTGTTGGCCCGACG
>JANXNT010001410.1 GCA_025353985.1 Limnoglobus sp. | reverse complement strand
ACGACAACCGCGTTCGGCGTTGCGAGTTTACACGCTCGGGACGATTCCCTTCGACGAGTTTCTGACTTTTCAACGACGCCTCGTTTACGACATCAGCGGCGATCCGACCGAAGCGGCGATCGTGATTTGCGATCACCCGCCGGGAATTAGCATCGGCCGCGATGGCAGCCGTGCGGATGTTCGGCTGACGCCCGAGGAACTGACGGCGCGCGAATGGCCGGTGCGTTGGGTATCGCGTGGCGGGGGTTGCATTCTGCACCTGCCGGGCCAACTGTGCATTTACCCGTATCTGCCGATTGCCGAAATGGGCCTCACCGCAGGCGAATACGTGCGAACGCTAACGGCGGCGGTAGCGGAAATCGCACGTGCGACGGTGCGACCAATCTCCGTGCGGGCCGATGCGACCACCGTTGCGATTGGTTCGCGGCGCGTCGCGCAGATCGGTGCCGCGATCCGCAGTGGCGTGAGTAGCTTCGGTGCGGTGCTGAATGTGCGACCGGATTTGGAACTCTATCGCGGCATCGATTGCGATGGCGACCCGATGCCGATGACATCGCTGTTTCGCGAAAGTCCGAACCGCGTCCACATCGACAGCGTGCGCGACGAAGCCATCGAAATCCTCACGCGACACTTCGGATACGAACGACATACAATTAACTTCGATCACCCGGCACTGAGGCCACAACCGAGAAACCATGCAAACTTTGCCCGTCGTTGCCGTACCTGAAGCCGCACCCGTTTCGTCGTCACGGCGGTTGCCGGACTGGCTGAAACGCAAGTTGCCATCGGGTAACGAGAACTTCTTCACGCACAATCTGCTCCGCGATTTGAAACTCGAAACGGTGTGCGAAAACGCCCGCTGCCCGAACCGCCCGGAATGTTACTCCCGGCGCACCGCCACCTTTATGGTCCTCGGCAACGTCTGCACGCGGCCGTGCGGATTCTGCTCGGTGCCGCGCGGCGAAACGGTCGAACTCGAAGCCGACGAACCGGCGCGCGTCGCCGAAGCCGCCGAGCGCTTGGGCCTGAAACACGTCGTGATTACCTCGGTGACGCGCGACGATTTACCCGATGGCGGGGCCGAGCATTTCTACCAGTGCGTGACCGCCGTGCGCGAACGAACCGGCTCCGCCGTCGAGGTGCTGACGCCCGACTTTATGGGCAACGTGGCCGCGATCGATCGGGTGATCGAATCGAAGCCCGACGTCTACAACCACAACCTTGAAACGGTACCGAGGCTTTATCGCCGCGTGCGTGGCCGTGCGAACTACCGACGCAGTTTAGACCTGCTTTTGCAGGTAAAAAACCGCGAGCCGAACATGGTCACGAAGGCGGGCCTGATGTTGGGCATCGGCGAAACGATCGAGGAATTGTTCGATGGTCTCGCCGATTTACGCGCCGTAAAATGCGATGTCCTCACGCTCGGTCAGTACCTCGCACCGACGCTGAAACACATCCCCGTGGCACGCTATGTGCCACCGCAAGAGTTCGACGAAATTGCGGTGAGGGCACGTTGGCTCGGCTTCAAACAGGTGGTGGCAGGGCCGTTCGTACGGTCGAGCTATCACGCCGATGAGATGGTGCCGAAGTCGTGAACCTCGTGCCGATCGTTCTGGAAGATCTCGGCTCGCCGCGTGCCCGTTTCAGCCTGTGGTACGTGCAACCGGGCGAACCCGTCAGCCGTGGCGACCGCGTTGCGGAGATCGTCATTCCCGGTGCGAGCGTCGATGTCGCCGCCCCCGTCGATGGCACGCTACGCGAGTGCCTCGCCTTCCCCGGTGACGATGTCGAAAGCGGTTCGCCGCTCGGGTTCATCGAACTCCAGCCGGAGTCGCAATCGTGACCGCTTCCACATTTCTCTCGTTCGATGGAATCGATGGAACGGGCAAATCCACGCAGTGCAAAATGCTCGTCGAGTGGCTACGCAATCGCGGTCACGCGGTGACGGCGTGCGTCGATCCGGGCGGCACCGACATCGGCGCAAAACTCCGCGAGATTTTACTCCACGCTCGCACCACGCGTCTCTCGGCAAAGACCGAAGCGCTGTTGTTCATGGCCAGCCGTGCCGAACTCGTCGACGAGATTATTCGCCCCGCACTTGCCCGTGGTGACATCGTGGTGTCAGACCGATACCTGCTGGCGAATGTCGTGTATCAGGCACACGCGGGCGGCCTAAAATCCGACGACCTTTGGACAATCGGCGAGTTTGCGACGGGTGGCATCTTGCCCGATCTGACGCTGCTTTTCGATCTCCCACTCGAAGCGGCACGCGCGCGTAGGGGCCGTGCTTCGGACCGCATGGAAAGCCGTGGCGATGCCTACGATGCGAAGGTTCGCGATGGCTTTTTGCATGAAGCGGCGAACCCGCTACGTCGCATCGCGGTGATCGATGCCGCACCGATGCCGGACGTCGTGCATCGCAATGTTCTCGAAGTCGTCGTGCCATTTTTGCGGTTAAAAGGCCACAAAATCGAGGAGTAAACGCGATGGCGTGGCAACGAATCCAAGGGCACGACGCACTCCGCGACCGGTTCGTTACAGCGTACGAACGCGGGCGTTTGGGCCACGCCTATTTGTTCGTTGGCCCCACGGGTGTCGGCAAAAAATTCTTCGCGACCGAACTTGCGAAGGCGATGCTCTGCGAAGCCTCGCCGAGCCCGCTGACCGCATGCGACCGCTGCGCCGCCTGTTTGCTCGTCGATGCGAGCACGCACCCCGACTGCCTGACGGCCCGCAAGCCCGACGACAAAATGGAGTTGCCGATCGACGTTATTCGCGAGCTTTGCGTGTCGTTTGGACTGAAGCCGAGTCGCGGTGTTCGGAAGATTGCCATCGTCGAAGATGCTGACGATTTCAACGAAGAATCGGCGAATGCTTTTTTGAAAACGCTCGAAGAACCGCCGAGCGGTTCGCTCATTATCTTGCTCGCCACATCGGATGAAATGCAGCTTTCGACGATCCGCTCGCGCTGCCAAATCGTGCGATTTCGACCGCTCTCGAACGACACCATCCGCAGCATTCTTGCGGGCCGCGACATCGTCGAAACGAAGACCGTCGCACGGCTCATCCGCCTCGCACAAGGGAGCGTCGGCCAGGCACTCGCGATGAACGACGACGCACTTTGGCAGTTCCGCAGTTCGCTGATCGCGATGCTCACGTCGCCAAAACCGAACGGCCACGAACTCGCCACGCAGTGGATCGCACTCCTCGAAGCCGCTGGAAAAGAGTCGGCAAAACAACGGCAACGCGCGTCGTTGAGTATTAAATTGTGCGCCGAGATTTTGTCGCAAATCCTACGCCTGAGCGAAGGCCTACCCGCCGAGGGCATCGACGAAGACATGCTCGAAAAATGCGAGAAGTTTGCAACGCGAATAGGCACCGAGTCGATTCTCGAAAGAATCGAAAAGTGCATGGAAGCCGATCGCCAAGTCGATCGCAGCGTACAACTCGTACTCGCCATCGAAGCACTCGTCGACCCATTGACGCGGTTTGATCGAATGTAGACAGGATTGGCAGGATAAATTCAAATTTTAATCCTGAAAAATCCTGTTCATCCTGTCCAAGCAAAGTCCGACCAAATAAAGACAGGATTGGCAGGATTTTCAGGATAAATTGAATTCTAATCCTGAAAATCCTGTTCATCCTGTCCAAGCAAAGCCTAATCGAATGAAGACAGGATTGGCAGGATTTTCAGGATAAATTTAAATTCTAATCCTGAAAATCCTGTTCATCCTGTCCAAGCAAAGTCTAATCGAATGAAGACAGGATAATTTAATTATAATCATAGAAATCTTGTCTATCCTGTCATAAGATAATGAAAGCGGTTCTTCCTATCTAACCGATACTGCGATACTCTGGTGCTTTGTAATGGAGAACCAAGAACTGACGAGCAAGATCATCGGTTGTGCGATGAAAGTCCATTCCGCTTTGGGAGCAGGTTTTCTTGAGTCTGTTTATCAAAATGCATTAGCCCACGAACTGGCAAAATCGGGACTGAAGGTGGAACTCGAACGGAAAATATCTGTCTTGTATGATTCAATTTTCGTTGGACACTTTGAAGCCGATATGCTGATCGAAAGTTGTGTCATTATCGAGAACAAGGCCGTACAGGCGATTGCTGCGATTCACGAGGTCCAACTCGTGAACTACCTCACTGCGACGGGCATCGAGATCGGCTTGCTCTTGAACTTCGGAGCTGAAAGTCTCGAATTCAAACGAAAACACCGCACATACAAAAAGAAGAATTCGACAGAATAGATTATTTTCTAACACCTCTTTCAATCCGTATGTCTTACGACATAGCCATGTCAGCTACGGTAATTTGCCGGGTCGACGGTTTCGTGTTTGATGTGCCGACGTCGCCAGGTGTAGGTGATTTGCAATTTGCCATCGCTCGATTGGATGATCGCCGGGTACGAATATTCGCCGAGTTCGGTTTCGAGGTCGGCGACCTTTGCCCAGGTGACGCCGTCGTCGGTGGATCGTGCCAGGCTGATTGGCACGCGACCGATTGGTGCAGGGTTGTAGATCAGCAACAAGTCGCCTTCGCGGGTTTTTACCACGTCGATGCCGCTACTCGGGTTGTGTAGTTCGGTAGCCACCGCGGCGGTGAATGTTTTGCCGTTGTCGGTCGATTCTGCACGGCAGATTCGCAGCGGATTTTGCGAACGCATCAGTGCGATGACCTTGCCGTCTTTCGTTTGAAACAGCGTCGGCTGAATTTGGCCGCCGTTCGGTTTCTCCTTCACTGCAAACGAATTCGAGCGCAGCCACGTCTTGCCGCCATCGGTCGAACGATCGACGTACGGCGTCCAGATGTGGTACGTTTCCACCGAGGTGCCCGCGAGCAGCGTGCCATCGTTGAGGACGATCGGCTTCGCGCGAACGGGGCCGTAGAACCCCGCGGGGAGTAGAGTTGGCTTCGACCATGTGACGCCATCGTCGTTCGAGGTTCGCAGCGCGCCGGACCACGTCATCGGGTCGGGGCCGAATTTGTACCAGAGGCTGAGTTCGTTTTTTGCAGTGCGAAACAGTACCGGGTTCCAGCACGGTTGGCCCGGCTCGGTGCCGAGGACTTCGAGTGCGGACCACTTCGTGCCATCGAAGTGCGATGCCCAAATCTGAACGTCTTTTGCCTTTTCTTCCTTGCCTCCGAACCACGCCGCCATGAGCTTGCCCGGTGTGGTTTCGACGATCGTCGAAGCGTGGCACGACGGAAACGGAGCCTTGTCGAATATCATCATCGGAAGCACCGTTTCGCTTAGGGAGAGTTCGCAGAATTACACGCCGATGACTTGCTCGCGTTCGGCGTCCCAGTGAACTTTCTTGCCGGTGCGGTACGACAGATTCGCGAGGTGTGCGGCCGTAATCACCTTGTGGCCCAGTTCGATCGGGCTGTTCGGTTCCTTGCGGCTCTTGCAGCATTCGAGCCAGTTCTTGACGTGCAACGCCGTTTCGTTCTCGATTTTCCACGTGTCGATTGGCTTCATGTCCGGCGTGATCTTGTCGTTCGTGTTGTACAATTTCACTTCTTTTTCTGCGTCGGCGATGAGCGTCATTTTGGTGCCGTAGAATCCGCAACCGACGCCATCCGCGCCGTTGACGAACTGCACCGCGAAGGTGGCGGCGAACTTACCGTAGTCCCAGACGCCGTGGATGACGTCGGGTGTTTCCCAGTGTTTGAAGTGGTAGGTGCCGCCGTTCGCGACCACGCTTTTCGGCGAATCCATGCCGCTCAGCCACTGCACGATATCGAGTTGGTGAGCACCGATGTCGGTCATCAGGCCGCCCGCATAATCCCAGTACCAGCGCCACGACCAATAGCGTGCGGCGTTGAACTCGCGCTTCGGGGCTTTGCCGAGGAAGGCGTCCCAGTCGATCTGTTTTTGCATCGCTTTGTCGAACTCTTTCGGTGGCGCGAACGGATCGCGTTTGACCCAGTTGCGGCAATCCCAGACCTTCGCCCAAACGAGTTCGCCGAAGTCGTTCGACTGAATTACATCGCGGCACTGTCGCCAGTGCGGGCCGCTGTGGCGTTGGTTCCCCACTTGCACGATCTTCTTCGCCGTCCGTACCGCTTCGATCATTTCGCGGCCTTCGTCGATCGACTTCGTCAGCGGTTTTTCGATGTACGCATCTTTGTCAGCTTGCATCGCAGCAATCAGAACGTCGCGGTGGTGGTGGTCCGGCGTTGCGATAATCACTGCATCGAGGTCTTTGTGTTCGAGCAATTTGCGGTGATCGCTGTACCGCGTCGGCTTTTCCTGTTTCGCATCGACGATGATTTTCGAAATGCGATCGAGCCGAAACTCGGCGATATCGCACACCGCCACCGCGTTGTGTTCGAGTTTCAACGCTTCTTTGAGAAGTGTCGTGCCCCGGTTGCCAGAACCGATC
>JANXNT010001404.1 GCA_025353985.1 Limnoglobus sp. | reverse complement strand
GGTGATTGCAAGTGGGCCGGTGAAGCCATCTTGGCGTTGCACGAAAACATCGAGCGCGACTTCGCCCATACTGCGTGCAATCGTCGTGGCTGGAAGTTCGCGGCTGCGTGCCATCACGATCGCGCGGAAATCGGGCTTCGGCGGCGCGATGCGTAATCGGTACGCATTGCGCGGGCCGAAGCTGACGTTCGCTTCGCGGCTGCCGACCATGATCAGATATTTGCCATCGGCGGCGGCGGTGAACTTGTATGCGGGCGGGTCGCCGCTGCGGTTGAAGAACGATGTCGGGTGCAGAATCTCGGGGTCGTCGTCGAGCGTGCCTTCGTTGGCGATGTCCACTTTACCGTCGCCGCTGCGGACGTTGAGGTACGTATCCATCGCGGAGCCGATGCGGTCGGCGAAGAGTTCGATCATTAGTACATCGCCTTTTTTGGCGGTGAACGCGTACCAGTCGCGGTCGTATTTTTTATCGATCCGGCCAGCGACTTCGCACGGCGCGACGACCGCTTCGGCGGTGTCCATTTTGTCGTTTGGTACTTCTTTCTCAGTGATAACCGGCAGGCTCGTCACGAAGATCGGTACGGCGTTCGAGCTGTTTCCGGAGCTGCCGATGCGGTATTCGAAACCATCAAGGAGGCCCATCACCGGTTCGATGCGTTGGCGAAGTGCGAGCTTGCCGACTTCGCCCGTCGGCGGGATCGTCACCGTGACCGATTCGATCGGGCGGCCATCAATCGCGACGCCGGCGACCGGTTTGCCGCCGGGCAAGTTGCGGCCGTACACTGTCACTTGCGCCGGTTTCCCCGCTTCGACAACGGGCGGAAACACAGCATCGATCCACGGGATGACGCCGATCGTGAGGCGATAGAAAAAGTCCGGCCCGCCACCGATGTACGCGAACTCGCTGAGCCGCACGAAGTATTCGCCATCGGCGGGCAGCGTCACATCGGCGAGCGCGTCGGCCCCATCGTAGTTGCGGTTCGAGCCGATCCGCTTGCCTTCGCCGTTGTAAACTTCGATCATCGGCTTCGCACGGCTATCGATGCTACTCGTCGCGCACGACAAGATCACCCGCTGCCCGACCTTACCCGTGAACGACGAGTAATCGACATCGGTGGCGGAACTGATCGTGCCGTTGATTGTCGTGCCTAACTCGATCTTCTGCGCTTCGGGCACATCGTTGTTTGGCTCTTTC
>JANXNT010001319.1 GCA_025353985.1 Limnoglobus sp. | reverse complement strand
CCCGGCCCGGCAAGGTGGAAATCGCCGATCATCTTCGTCACGCCTGAGATCACGAGCCACGACATACAGCCGCAGACGCCGAGAATTTGCGCCGTATGACGCGGTACGATGTCTTGCGCGAGCGAGAAGAAGATCGCGAAGCCGCCCATCGCCGCCGCCGCGACGATGTAGAAGAACGCGAACTTCGCCCACAAGATTTCCGACGAGATAAACGCAGCGGGCATTGATGCACAGAACACGGCGATCGCGAGGAACAGCATCGTCTGTTTGCGGGAGGTTTCGACGGTACGACCGCCACGGATTCGCTTGCGGATGAGCCAGCCGGAGAACAAACTGCCGAGGTCGGCCGCAACGTAAAACCCGGCGAGTACCCACTGTTCGCTCGGGCCGGACAGTCGGATATCTTCGGTGAGATACCTTGGAAACCACTGATTGTAAAAGTGCCAACACAGGTTCACGCAGATGCCGGTGCCTAAGCAAATCCAGAACGGATGCAAGCCCAGCACGTGCGCGAACGACCGCGGGGGTTCGGCTTCGTAACCGGGGTCTGCCGTGGGTGCCGCGTCGATGATTCGACCGCGTTCGCCGCGCGTTTGCACCATCCACAAGATCGCCCAAAGCACGCCGACCGCACCAACGGAAATGAACACCGTTCGCCAACCTTCGCCGGTCGAAGTATCGACGAAAAGCAGCACGAGGAACGGCGTCGCGATTGCCCCTAACGATGCCCCGCTATGGAAGAAGCCGTTCGCCACACTACGCGATTCGCGTGGGATCACCCGGCGAATGCACGCGACCGCACACGGCCAGTTGAACGCTTCCCCGAGGCCGAGCACGACGCGTAGCACCATCAGCGCCGCCACCGCCCCCGCTGGTACGAACCCCGTTAGCAACCCGGCCAGCGACCAAACCACGATCGCGCCGAGATACAGCCAGCGTAAACTAAAGCGATCGATGAGGAACCCGGCGACGATCTGGAACAAGCCAAACGAGAGGCCGAATGCGAAGTTGATGTTCGCGTAAACGAGGTTGCGCTTTTCGGGGTCGGGTTCGAATTCGGGCAGCAGGTAGCGTTGCGTGTTGTAAAGTGCGAGCCGATCCATGTAGTTGATCATCGTTGCGAGAAACAGCAACCCGACGATCCGCCAGCGCCACGATTCGATGGGACGCGGGCGAGAATCTGGCAGAGCCATACAGCACATCACTCGTAACGGGTTGGGGAGGGCAACGCGACCCATCGTAGCCGAAGTGCAACCCCCCACGCAACAGCGTGCTTTAATTTCGGCCCGGAATGCCCTGAACGGCTTCGGGTGGCCCTTTCACCGGCGGTAAATGGATCGTTGGCAGCGTCAATTCGTTTGCGATGACTTTCACCGTCAGCGACGAATGTGCGACATCGTACCAGCCCAGTAAGCGATCTTCGTCCTTGGCTTCCTGATCCTCGGCAACTTCAGTCGGCCAGTCTAACACGACTTGATAACGGCCCGGTGCAGCCCCAACGCCGTGCCCGGAAGTTTGTAATGTGAACTGCCCGTTCGCGTCGACTGTGCCAGTCGGGTAGACCGGCCGCCCGGTCTCAGTCAGTGCCGGTTCGCTGGTCGGGTAGAACGTCACGCGAACGCCTGCTGCCGATTTCCCGGCGTACTGAATTTTCCCGCTAACGGGAACGAGCTTCGCCGCTTCGGGTGCGCGTTCGCAGCCGATGACGCCGAACATGAGGATGGCAATTGTGAAGCAAATACGCACGAAGTATTCTCCTAATAATCTGACGGAGCTTGATCGCCACCGCTGCGGGTGATGAACTTCACGAACAACCGAATGTCCATGTTTGCCGAGATAAAGTGAACCGAACCGTCGGCGAAAACGTGGTTCGCGCCGCCGTTGTGGAAGCTGTAAACTTCGTTGCCGTTGTTGCAATTCGTGTGGCATGGGCCAGGGCTGGTCGTGCCGTTCGCGAGTTGCGCACCGTGAACGATGTACTCGTTGTCTCGGTCGGCCCAACCGCCATCGGTCTGCGAAGTCGGGTTCACGAGCACGCCCTTTACCCAACTGCCCGGACGACCTGCGCACTCGGAAAGCGCCAAGGTATTCGAGGTGCCATCGCGGACTTCTGTAACGCTCCAAAGCTGGTTGGCCTGAAGGACGCCATTGCGGTTGTTGGTCGGCGTAAGATCGACGTAGGCCGTCGGCGTTTCGAGGCCGCTACTGTAGGCGTTGTTGGGTGCATAATCGGAGATGGCCGCATTCACTGCGACACCGCGTACCGTCTTGACCGCAAAGCGATTGCCATCGGGCGCACTCGGGCACAGGAACGTCGGAATCACAGTGCCGATGATCGCTTGCTTCTCCCAACTCACTTGCAGGTCGTATTGCTGTGCGACGTTGCCTTGCTCCAAGTGGGGTAACAAGAACGACGCGAAACTATGATGGACGTTATCGGGAACGTCCTTGATTCCGAGACGCTTTCCGGCATTCTGTGGGCGCATGTTCTGTGCCGCACTCGTGTACGGAGAGATCCCGCCCGGCGGAAAGAAGCCCGTTTGCGACTGATAATTGTGTAGTGCCAAGCCTAATTGCTTCATGTTGTTCTGGCATTTCGCCCGCGCCGCCGCTTCGCGCACCTTCTGCACCGCGGGTAATAACAGCCCGATCAGCACGGCGATAATCGCTATCACCACCAGCAGTTCGATCAGCGTGAACCCACGCACAGTCTTCAGCATTCGCGTCATGTCAATCGTCCTCAGTATTTTGTGTGTGCGTTGCGGTGATTAATCGATGTTGACGACTTCGCCATCTGAAATCAGGCAGGTTCGCAGCCAGTTGTTGGCGTCCACGGTGTAGCGAATGAATCGCACGGAACCATCGCCCATCACCGCTGTGAAACCGCCAGGGTGCGAGCCGCCGAACTTGACCGACCAGAACGTCGGTTGCGACGAATTCGGGTGTTTGTCATCCGGTTCTGGCAGACTGTCGCCGAAGCGTTCGTGGTCTTGGTCCCAGCCCGAGTTGTTCCACGATTCGTTGTCGCCGCCCGCAGTGCCGAGTACGGTCGGGTGACATTGTTTTTCACCGACAAGCAAGGTGTTCGACAAGCCATCGGTCACGTCGGCCATGCGACGGCGGTTCTCGACGGGAGTATCGATCGCTTTGGCGGGTGTTGGCGTCGGGATCAGCTTCCACTGCCGTACCATCATGCCTTCGCGGCCTTCATCGTTGAATGTGCGGCCACCATTCCCAGCGTAATCGCAACGGGCGGTGAGCGTCGTCGAACCGTATGCCACCGCCTGACGGCGACTCGGGCAGTAATAGCTCTTGATCACACTCGCGCCGACGACGGCATTATCGGTGTTGTTGAAGATGTTCTGCTGTTCGATGTACGGCGTAATGTGGAACATCCACGTCCAACCGACGCGCGTGCTCGCATTACAGCAAGTCGTATTCGGACCATCGGAACCCGCATTCGGGAACTGGAGTAGGCTATCGTGATGGCTATGCAT
>JANXNT010001297.1 GCA_025353985.1 Limnoglobus sp. | reverse complement strand
TTGCGGACGGGGCCGAGTACGCGCCGCACTGGTCGTTCGTGAAGCCGGCGCGGCCAACGGTGCCGGGCGGTGATGGTCACGCGATCGATCGTTTCCTCGAAGTGAAACGCCAAGAACGCGGATTTAAGCCAGCGGCGATGGCGGATCGTTCGACGCAGATTCGCCGCGTAACGATTGACCTGATCGGGTTGTTGCCGACGCCGAAGGAAGTCGAAGCGTACGCGAATGATACTTCGCCACAAGCGTATGAAACGCTCGTCGATCGGTTGCTCGCGTCGCCACATTACGGCGAACGGCAGGCGCGGCACTGGCTCGACCTCGCGCGATACGCCGACAGCAACGGCTACACCATTGACGGCGCACGCTCGATCTGGCCGTACCGCGACTGGGTGATTCAATCGCTTAACGATGATAAACCGTTCGATGTATTCACCATTGAACAACTCGCCGGCGATCTACTGCCGGGTGCTTCGAAAACGCAACAGACGGCCACGGGCTTCCACCGCAACACGTCGTTCAACGAAGAAGGCGGTACCGATCCGGAGCAATTTCGGGTCGAACGCACGATCGATCGGGCGAACACGACCGGGGCCGTTTGGCTCGGGCTAACGATCGGTTGTGCGCAATGCCACGACCACAAATACGACCCGGTTTCGCAGAAGGATTATTACCGCCTGTATGCGTACTTCAACAGCTGCGAAGAGCCGACAATCGCACTCGGTGGTTCGCCCGACTTAGAGAAAAAGATCGCGGAACTACAAGCGCAAATCGCCGCGTTACAAGTGACGGGCGACGTGCCGGGCGTGGAAAAAATCAAGGCGGAGATCAAGAAAGTCCAAGGCAAGATCCCAACCACACTGGCTATCCGGGAGATGCCGAAACCGCGTCACACATTCGTTCAGATTCGCGGCGACTTCCTTCGCCCCGGCGAGGAAGTGCAACCCGATGCCCCCGGCGTCTTTCCCGTTCGCCCGACGGGTCGCACGCGATTGGACCTCGCGAAATGGCTGGTTTCGCTGGAGAATCCACTGACGGCGCGCGTCGTCGTTAACCGCTACTGGCAGCAGTTCTTCGGGCGTGGCCTCGTCGAGACCGAAAACGATTTCGGGCTGATGGGCAAGCTCCCGACGCACCCCGAACTGCTCGACTGGCTCGCCACCGAATTCGTTCGCCTGAAGTGGTCGACGAAGAAACTGCACCGGCTCATCGTCACGTCGGCGGCGTATCGGCAGTCGTCGTTGCTGACTGCGAAAGCGATCGAAGCCGACCCGCGAAACAATTTCCTCGCAAGGCAGACACGCTTACGCCTCGATGCCGAGATCATCCGCGATGTCGCACTGTCCGCGAGCGGTTCGCTGACGACGAAGATCGGCGGGCCATCGGTGTATCCCCCACAACCGCGCGAGGTGTTCGCATTCACGCAGAGCAACCACGCCTGGCCGGAAAGCAAAGGGCCGGACCGCTTCCGCCGCGGCATGTACACGTTCATCTGGCGGCAGAGCCAACACCCGCTGCTGACGACATTCGACGGAGCCGACGCACAGACATCGTGTACGAAACGCAACCGCAGCAACACGCCACTTCAAGCCCTACACATGGCGAACGACCCCGTATTCGTCGAACTCGCCGAAGCGCTTGGCAAGCGGATTCTAAAGGACGGCCCGAAAGAGGATGCCGGACGACTGGCATTCGCGTATCGCATCTGTTTTAGCCGCGAACCGACTGCGGGCGAGAGTACGCGATTGCTTTCGTACATCGGCGAACCGCACGGCACGCCAGAGAAGAGTTGGGCCGCCGTGGCACGGGTGTTGATGAACCTCGACGAATTCATCGTCCGCGAATAGCGCGATTTCAAACAAGGCCACACGATGAACGCACACCTACTGAACGATACCCGTCGGCACTTCTTTCGCGATTGCGGCGTCGGCGTCGGCTCGATGGCGCTCTCGACATTGCTATCGTCGGCGGCGAGTGTCAGCCCACTGACACCGCGGAAGCCGCACTTCCCCGCGAAGGCGAAAGCGGTCATTTACCTTTTCATGGCGGGTGGGCCGTCGCAACTGGAACTGTTCTCGCCGAAGCCCGAGTTGAACAAACTCGGTGGGCAGAAGGTGCCCGATTCGTTTACGAAGGGGAAGCGTTTCGCGTTCATTAAAGGCGATGCGAAACTGCTGGCGTCGTCGCGGAAGTTCGCGAAGTACGGCGAATGCGGGATGGACCTGAGCGAACTGTTGCCGCACCACCGCGAGATCGCCGACGATGTGACGTGGATCCGCAGCATGAAGACCGACGTCTTCAATCACGGCCCCGCAAAGGTGTTCATGAACACCGGCTCGCCGCAGTTTGGCCGGCCAGGCATGGGCGCATGGGTGACGTACGGCCTCGGTTCGGAGTCGCAAAATCTGCCCGGTTTCGTGGTGTTGCAGTCGGGGCCACGCGGGCCACGGGGCGGGGCGGCAATGTGGTCGAACGGATTCTTGCCGTCGGTGTATCAGGGCGTGCCGTTCCTGAAAGGGCCAAGCCCGATCCTCGATTTGTCTTCGCCAGCGGGTATCAATTCGAAACAGCAAGGGGCATTCGTCGACACCGTCGCGGACCTAAATCGCTTGCGTCTGAAAGAAGTCGGCGACCCAGAAATCGAGACGCGCATCGCCGCCTACGAGATGGCGTACCAGATGCAGACCGCCGCGCCGGAACTGATGGACATCACGCGGGAAGACAAGAAAACGCTCGCCGAGTACGGCGCGGAACCGGGCAAGAGTTCGTTCGCGAATAACTGCTTACTCGCACGGCGGCTCGTCGAACGCGGCGTGCGTTTCGTGCAGCTTTACCACACCGATTGGGACCATCACGGCGGCACGATCGACCTCGGCAAATCGCTCGAACAAGCGTGCAAGGAAACCGATCAGCCCGCGGCGGCGCTCGTCAAAGACCTGAAGCGAATGGGGTTGCTCGATTCGACACTCGTCATCTGGGGTGGCGAATTTGGACGAACGCCGATGGGCGAAACCCGCGAGACGGTCGGCCGCGATCACCACGTCGATGCGTTTACGATGTGGATGGCGGGAGCGGGTATCAAGCGCGGCGCGGTCTACGGCGAAACCGACGCGATTGGCTACAACATCACCGAAAAACCGGTCCACGTTCACGATCTGCAAGCGACGATTTTGCAGCAACTCGGCCTCGATCACACGAAGCTGACGTACCGATTTCAGGGTCGCGATTATCGCCTCACCGACGTTCACGGCCACGTCGTCAAAGACATCCTCGCGTAAATAAGAGCCACGAATGCCTGCGGTCGAATTGCGAAATCTGGACGATGCCCGCCGGTATCTGTTGCAGGGGCTTTGGCTCTCGCGTGCGGAACCGCCGATGGCGGCGCGGGTTCGCGTGGCGCTCGAATGGGTGCTGGAAATCGCGTCGAGCGGGTACCTCCTGCCGCCCATCGGCATCGTTGCCGACCTCGGGACGATCGTCTTCGGCGTGGAGTTTTCGAAGCGAACGAAGGAGCAAACCGTCGTTCCGAATTGGCCGATGAATCTTGGTCGCAGTTACGAAGATCACGTCCTCGGGAAACTCGATGCGGACATTCTCTTCGACCGCGCCAGTGATGGCCTGCGCCGATACGAGGGGCCGGATCGGGCGAAGGGTCTTGCGTACCTCGTCAATCAAATGACCGAGCGACTCGGTGTGGGTGGCGTCGATTTGTCGCCCGCAGTCATACGCGGCCTGTTGACGCTGAACCCGGCGGAATTGTTAAAAGAAGGCTTTGAGAGCCTCGAAAACGACGGGCCGATG
>JANXNT010001255.1 GCA_025353985.1 Limnoglobus sp. | reverse complement strand
AGTCTTCGAAACACGACGGTTCCTACGCCCGGAATGTACGTTTCGCGTCGCGTCTCGAAGACTCGCCACGACTCCCTCGCTAGCGCGTCGGGCTAACAATTCTGATCCCGTTAGCCCGAAGCGCTAGCGAGGAAGGACATTCAATCGGCTGCGATCGCGGGTCGTGGTGAGTCTTCGAAACACGACGGTTCCTACGCCCGGAATGTACGTTTCGCGTCGCGTCTCGAAGACTCGCCACGACTCCCTCGCTAGCGCGTCGGGCTAACAAAACGTATCCAATCACCCTGCGTGGAGTATAAGTCGCAGTCACATCGTGCAAGTATTGCACCCAAAATGCTTTGCGATTATTTCGTTGCTCGCCATCGCCGCCTCACACGGCGAATTCGTGCTGTTTGCGGTGGTAGGGGCCGTCGAAGTTTTGCGTGCTTTTGTGCCATTCGTGGCGACCGTCGCCGGCTTCGGGTTTGGCCTTCGCCAACACGGCTGCCAGTTCGCTGCCGACTAACGGCGTGAAGTTCTCGGCGATGGCCAAATCTTGTTCCAGCACTTTCATCGAATCGATACCGAGAACGAGCGTGCTGATCGGCTGCGAGAGCGAATAGCGGATCGCTTCCTCGGCGGTGACGACGCCACTGCTGACAATCTTGCCGCCCACTTCGAGGTTGCCGCCGCCCATGCTCTTCATGCCGATCGGCGCGATGCCGCGTGCCAGCAATTCGGGTAAAAGATCGTGGCGGAAACTGCGGTAGAAATGGTCGCAGACGTTGATCGGCATCTGGCAGGTGTCCCACTTATGCAGCGGCAGCATTTTCGCGAGGATGTGCGGCGACTTGTGCCCCGTGTAGCCGATGAACCGCACTTTGCCCTCCTTTTGGGCCTTGATCGCCTCGGCAATCGCACCGCGTTCGACGAGCCATTCGGGATCGTTGTCGTAGTTAATTTCGTGAAACTGCCACAGGTCGATCACGTCGGTTTGCAGGCGGCGCAGGCTGTCTTCGAGATGTTGCCGCGTACCGGCGGCATCGCGGGCGCAGTTCTTCGTCATGAGGAACACCTTCTGCCGTTTGCCACCGGCGAGCGCGCGGCCCATCAGCGATTCGCTCGCGCCTTCGTGATAGTCCCAAGCATTATCGAAGAAAGTCAGCCCGCGATCGATCGCCGCGTGCATGATGCGCGTCGATTCGACCTCGCCGATTTCGGGTTGGGCAATGTGCCAGCCACCGAGGCAGATCGCCGAAACTTGCACGCCGGTGTTACCGAGCGGCCGCAGCGGAATTCCATTCGCCATAATCGTCGCCTTTGAAGGATGAGTACGCACCAACATGCTAATCGTTACCACCGTTAGCTGCGAGCGTTATTTCGCGAGAACTTGGGAAGTTTACCTAAGTTGGCCGTCAGTGTGCGTCGGGTAAACTTTACCTATGTTAATGGTACGCATACATCTAGGGCGTGCCGTACCGGACGAGGTTGCCACTTGATTCGCTCCACTGCAATACCGATTATCGAGTTTCTGGGCACGAACACCCACCTTCCCATCGAAGATATCTGCGCCGCCATTCGGGAACGGCTCGAACTGCCGACGTTCGCGTTCGGCAAAGACGAACGGGCCGAGTGGGGCACGACGCAACGCGACGGCGTCGAGTATCTCCTTTCCGCACTTCACGAACCGGCGGACTACGACGGCCCCGACGATGGCTTTACCGCAAGTATCGTGCTACTCGTGGGGCAGGAATGCCCGCATTCGAACGATCCCGATTGGTCGGCGAACGTGCTGGTGCCACAGGTAGCGAAAGCCGTGGCGAAGGCGATTGGCGAAGTCGTCGTTCACCAAAAAACCTGGCTGAGCAACAACACGACGCCCACGCGCTCGCGTTTGTTCCACCCGAACCGCAAGGACGACGGCAAGGTTGTTCGCACGGAAGCGGCACCCGATTCGCTGGCATGGGTGACGACGAACGAAACGTATCGCCCCGAATATACCGGCCCGCTGGACTTTGCGTTCCTCGTTCACCCGCGTGGTGTCGAAGAGAAAATCCGGCCCTTTCCCGAATTCCAGCGATTGCCGTTGCACCTCATCGAACGGCTCACGTTCCTGAAGCCGTGTACCGTGATTGGCGGAATGCAGGTCGAACGCAACGGGCGGACATTGCACGGCGAACTGCTGACGATCCCGTTCGCGCCGCACGACATGCTCGAACGGCTGACCGAAGCCCGCGAAGCGATCGATGCGGTACTGGCGTACGCAGCGTCGCGGCACACGCGCATACTCGGCCTCGGCGCGCTGATCCCCTCGATCACGCGGCAAGGGCAGCTACTCGCGAACAAGAGCGGCACGGTCGGCATCACGACGGGGCACGCCTTTACCGCACTTTCCATCGCAAATTACGTCCGTAAGATCGAACGCGAATTCGACGTGACCGGCCCCGTGGCGATCATCGGTGCGGCCGGTTCGACGGGCCGTGCCGCTACACGCTGTTTGCTTCGCGAAAATCCGAAACGCCAGTTGATCCTGTTAGACTTGCCGACGCGGTTGGGCGTGATCGTCGATAGCCATCGCCTCGGGCCGCAACATCGCGTGACGGCCGACCGCAAAGAGATCCGCAAGGCCGCGATTGTGGTTTGCGTGACGAACGCGCCGGGCAGCATTCTGAATGCCGACGACTTCGCGCCAAACTGCGTGATTCTCGACGACGCCCAGCCGGAAAATGTGCGGTACGAAGACCTGCGTTCGCGGCCGGACCTCACCGTTGTGAAGTGCCTGGCACATGTGCGCGGGTTGCACGCGCCGTTCGATTTCGGGCTGTTCCCGGTAGGGTTGCACCCGGAGAAACAGTCGCTGACTTTCACGTGCCTCGCCGAGACGATCCTGCTCGCGTCGGTCGGTCACACGGGGTCGTTTACCGTCGGCGATCCGAAAGACGCGCAGCTCGATTACTTGCACAAACACGCGGTGCGGCAGGGTATCTTCATCGCGCCGTTCCACAGTTTCCCGCAAATTGGTGCGATCGATCTCGTCCGGCAGACCGTCTGACGTGCCCGGCGAAAATGTCGAATTGCCGTTGAACGGTTTTCAACGGGTGATGCGGTTATTCGACGAACGCCAGCCGTTCCAGGGTATCGACGCGATTGAATCGCACGACGCCGTGCGCATCGACGACCTTGAGCGCGCGGTCAACGACGAATTGAACCTGCTCGGCATCGGTTGGCCGATGGCCACGCGGGACGATCGCAGCGTGATTTATCGCCCCTCGCAAGGTACTGTGCGCGTCGAAGTTTGCCCATCGCGGCCACTCGAAGAACAATTCGCCGCCGAACTCAACTTGCGATTCCAACCCGCCGATCCGCTGATTCGCGTCTGGGTGTTGCCATCGCAACCGCGTTCGCACATCGGCATGACGTGGCAACATTACCCGATCGATGGCGTATCGGGTGCCGACCTGTTCCGGCGTATTTTGTCGCGATACCTCGGCAAGCCGCTTGATCTCGCGAGCACGGCCACCGAGCCGTTTCTGCCGAACCTGGCGGTAGAATTCAAAAAGTACAAGACGCTGCGCTGGAAACTCCGCGACCTCGTGGAAACGATCGAAGAACTCTATCGCATCTCCAAGGTGTACCCGATTTCGCGACCCAAACCCGAAGGCACGCAGCTACGGGTGCAGCTACTGGAACTGCCACACCCGCCGCGACCGGCGGGGGCAACGACGAACGACGTGATCGCGGCGGCGGTGCTGGCGTCGCTGGCGGACGTGCTGCCGGAACGCGAGCGTCGGCACTGGCAGCGCGGCGTCAATCTCATGAACTTCGTCGATCTGCGGCCGTTCGGCGGCGAGCCGTTGCGACGTGCGTGGGGGATGTTTCTCGGGTTCTGCGTGTTCCATTTGCCCGACCCGCAACCGGCGGATTTCGCGGCGTGCGTCGAGTCGATCCGCAAGCAATCGATGCGCATCAAAGACGAGCAACTGTTCTTCGGCAGCGTCGATGCGTTTACCGCGTACCGCATGGCGTGGCCGTGGATTCCACGCCGCTGGAGTTGGACGCTACCGAGTCAATTGCTGCCGTTCAGCGCCGCACTCACGAACACGCGACACCGCAAGGAATGGTCGAGCGGGGCGTTAAAAACCGCATTCGGCCGATCGTGGCGCGTCGCGCCGCTCGGCAACATGGTCTCACTCGGCGTCGATGTCTGCACGAAAGGCAACCAACTCTCGATCGCGCTGACGACCGAAGCCCCAAGCACGATGCACGCGAAAATGTCCGATTTCCTGCCACGATTTGCGGCAAGAATCGACGGTGGGAACCGCGTTTAGCTTTCCATGAGCAGACGCATGGGGTCGCTGAAGAGTTGCACGAGCCGCGTGGTGAAGCGTGCGCCGTCGGCCCCGTCGA
>JANXNT010000808.1 GCA_025353985.1 Limnoglobus sp. | reverse complement strand
ACGCCGGTTACGCCGCCGTGTCGCGTCAACTCATTCAAACGGCATCGGTGCCCGCCCCACCCGCAATCTTCCTCGCCAGCTTCGGCATGATCGGCCTGAGCATTATCCGCCGCTTCCGCCGCACAACCGCCATCGCGGCGTAAACGAACCGCGAATGTAGACAAACACCGCCCGGCTATTTGCCGGGCGGTTTCGTTTCCTGCATCGCAGGTGCAGTTATGGGCTTATTGGATCGGGTGCTTTCATCTTCTTTTTCCGTGCGAATTTGATCAGCGAATACGATGCGTCTTTGGGTGCGTCGAGGTTCTTCGTCATCGCTTTTTCGTCGTTACCATACATAACGGGGCCGGCGATTGTCAGCGAGTTGCCATCGTCGGAAAGTTCGTAAGCGACGCGGAAACTCGTTTTATCGCGCGTCCACATCATGCTCTTGAGCTTGTTGCGAAAGTCGAGTGTAAACGTGTGTTCCACGGTATTGACGTTGAACGAAACCTTGTTTTTATCGATTGTCAAAACCAAATGGTTCGCATTGTTTTTGAAATCGCCGTTGATCATCGAAGTCCCTACCCAGTCACCCTGAAGTTTATCGTGGAAGTCCATCGGATCGATCAACAACATCTGCGAGTTCGGCAAATCGATAATCGCACTATACTGTTTGAGAACATCGAGACCGAGGATACCATGCATTTCCGGTATATCTTTCGGCTTACCAATTTGAATTAATTTTGTCATGTCGAATGCAAACCAGGGAAGAAGTTGTGGGATCTGAAATTCTCCAATTTGAGCCGTTCGGGGTACTGCAAGCTGCAAAGGGGTTTTCGTTCCATCAAAGAAACTGGAAAATAATTCTTTAGTATCAAGCAGAATAATCGAGTTTGTTTTTGCAAACGTCAAATCGATAAAAGACACAGCCGATCCTGTGTCGAGTAGCAATGTGCATTTCTGATTGTCAATAATCATGTTGACATACGCGAAGCTGGTTTCTTGTGACAAAACAAGGGGTACCGTAGTATACTGACGAAAAGCGACATTATGAATGGTTGAGAATTTTTTCGCTTCTGTTTTCGGTAGCTGTGGAGTTTGACCGCAGACGACCAAACCAATCGTGACCAAGGACACCACACATAAAATAAATTCCCGACGTAAAACAAGCATGTTTTTAACCTTAAAACTGCAAGTCGAATGACTTGCAGAATGAGTTGATGTTTTTCCGTTTCGCGACTTCGAATTACTTCTTTTTCAATTCGATGGACTTCAGCGGCCTGGATGCAAACCATTCGGCTCGTTCTCTAATTTTTTTGATGTCTTTTTTCATCCTTTCGATAACCGCAGAATCTTCCGCCCGGTCTTTGAGAATGAGTGCTTCGAGAGCGCTTTCCATTTTGTCTGCATTTTTAAGTAACATTTCTGCGATGCGGGATAACGCATCGTTCACTTCGTCAGTTTTTTGGTTGTCTTCAAGCGTAGTTTGGTCGAGAAGTTCATTGGGAGAAGGGATCCTGGTATTTCCCAAGAACGTCGACAGCAGAATAGCTGCAAGCATGGTTTATCTCCGTTTGGATTTCGGCAGCTACTCATTTCTTGCCGAGTGCAATCCACTCGGCCAGTTCGGCTTCGTAGGCTTCTATCGTTTCCAATTCTTCCGACTTGATGTTTTTCCTGAGCACCAAGATCAGTTGTTCTAGCGAAATGATCGTAACATGTAAGTTCGCGGGATTAGGCGACTTTCGGATTTCGGCAAGACGATCGAGAAACTTTTGATCCAACTTCTTCATCACACGACTTCCATTCGCAGTTTCCCATGCGACTCTTGCTCGAATATCATTTTTATTGACCACAGCTTGGTTTTGAGCCGCAGCCTTGAGCAATAGCGCGGCGCGTGGATTGTCAATTGTGACAGGAATCATCACAACGCTAAAGAGAATAGGTATCATAAGTTACTCGGTGGAATGTAGTTTCCGAAAGAATGGAGAATGAAATTATTCATTGTATTGGGTTGTGAAATAAATACGGGGCGAGTCGCCATCTGTGGAGTTTCGATTCCCGAAGAATTTCCAGTGAGATTCGTGTAGTCCAACTGCAATTGAATGATTTGACCACGCAAATTATTCATTTGCTCTTCGATCTGATCGAATCCCAGTAGTGCATTGTTGTAAATGGGCAACTGATAAGAAATCGCGTTGCGAACTTCACTCATTTCAATTCTTAGATCTCTCACAAGCACACCATCGAAAATAATTGCTGCGGAAGCGTTGTCGTATTGTTCTTTCAGAGCGTCTTTTCTTTCGTACAGGTAGTCCAAAATTTGACCTGAACTCTTAACGGTATTGATTTACATCAACTCTTGCCGTGGCAGTGTCCAGCACGATTCGTGTTTCGCCATGCCGATGTGCGGGTAATACGTCTCGGCTTTCGGTGCGGATATCAGGATCAGCGTCGTGTGCAACCCGGCGGCTTCGTGTGTGCGGCGAATGAGTTCCTTACCGATGCCGCGACGCTGATACGCTTCGTCGACGGCCAAGTCCGAGAGGTACGTGGCGAACGCAAAGTCCGTCAGGCTGCGCGACACCCCGACGAGGCGACCCGCGACTCGTGCCGTGAGGATGAGGCCCGCGTTTTGCAGCATTCGCTGCATGCAGACGACATCTTGCACGGGCCGACGCGCCGCAAGAGTCGAGCGGTTGAGGATGTCGATAAACGCTTCGACAGTCAGATCGGGTTCGATTCCGTAGGCGATTGGCGGTTCCATAAGGCTCTCATGATGGTGCGTGTGTCGCGAGCATCTTACACATTCCCTTGCCGCGCGGTGGCTGCCTTTCTAGAACAGGCTGTTCGAGCGGAACGTCCGGCTTTGTGGCAATGCTGCGGAGTATGGAGTATCCCCGTCGTGCTCGCCGAGTGCGATGATGAGTGTCGGGGGGTCCACAAGTCGTGCAGTCTTCGGACTGAACGCCCCTCCCCACGGAGAACGGAACCATGGCCAAGAAGAACAAGACGAACAAGAGCGTCCTGAAGCGGCTCAAGCGCACCGCTTCCGGGAAACTGAAGCACGCCCAGTGCGGTAAGCGGCACTTGAATGCCCACTTCAACGGCAAGAAACGCCGTCAACTCCGCGGAACCGTCGTCACGTCGGGTCCGCTGGTGAAGAAGTACCTGATCGCAATGGGCCAGTACTAAAGTCCGCTCTTTCATTCTTCGTTACATCATCTTCTTCTTGAGGGTTGTTCATGGTCCGCGCAGGTAGTGGTAAGACATTAGCCGCACGTCGCAAACGTACGCGGAAGCTCACGAAAGGCTTCCGGCTCAGTCGGCATAACCTGTATCGCCAAGCGATCACGACGCTGATCCGGGCACGCGCCTTCGCGTTCCGCGACCGTCGCGCGAAGAAACGCTCATTCCGTCGCCTCTGGATCATCCGCGTCAACGCCGCTTGCCGAATGCGCGGCCTGAGCTACAGCGAATTCATTCACGGCCTGCAACTTTCGACGATTATGCTCGACCGCAAGGCGATGTCCGAAATCGCGATTCACGACCCAGCCACGTTCGACAAGTTGGTGGAAATCGTAAAGACTCACCTCAAAAAAGACTGACCTCGCGACGCCGGAGCGATCGGGATCGAATCCCGATCGCTCGCGATGATGTGTGGTTTCCGTCGGGCGATTTACTCGCTTGGCGTGATGCCTAACACGATGTCGAACTTGGCGGCCACTTCCCCGATCTTCGACTCCTTCATGCTTGCGAATTCGACGGTGATCGAATCCCGTGCTTTTTCGTCGCGCACAGACTTCCAGATGCCATCGCGGGCGTTGCCTTCGTGGCCTTTGATGTAGCACTGCGTCGTGAGCAATTCCTTGCCGCCCTTCTTGATTTTGACGTGAATGTGCGGCGCGCGGCCGGGGTACGGCACGGGTTTGATCGTGCGGAAATAGTATTCGCCCGTCGACCCGGTGAGGAATCGACCGAAACCCTGGAAGTTCTTGTCACGCTTCACGTTGTTGTCGGATCCCATGTGCAGGTATGCGCCGTTGTTGTCGCACTGCCAGATTTCGACGAGGGCATTGCGGATCGGATTGCCCTTCATATCGAGCACTTTCCCGGTGAGGTGCGTGATCGTGCCGACGCCGGGGTTAATGCCATCGTTGATAATCAGCAAGTCGTTATCGGTATCGAGCGGTAACTTCGTCGGGTAAAACGGCCCCTCGGTTTGCTTCGGGGTCTTGGTCAATTCCTCAGCAAATGCATCCGGTGCGAACAGCCCGAGCGAACCGAGTGCGGCCGTGCCGAGAAACAATCGACGAGTCGGAACGATGAGACGATCCATGACAGAATCTCCGAAGGGAAAGGATTTGCCCACGGAAATTGTACCAGAAGCGATACCGAAGAAACCGTGAGAGTCCTCACGCGAATTCGGCGATAAAGCTTGCGGAGGCTTCGATCATCAGGTCGCGCGTTAGGTGTACGTGTTGGCGGCGGTAGCGGCAGATCGATTGCACCGTTTCTAACAAGTCGCGGCAATCGCTGGCGCGCGGCGATCGACCGCGATTGTAATAGCGCTCGTAAACGTAATCGACCGCCGTCGCATCGAAGTTCATCCCGAGTTTCTTGCAGATGTTCGCGAAAATCTTGTCGTACACTTCACGCGTCGGTGCCAGAATCGCGACCTTGTGGCGAATCCGCCGCAGGAACGCATCGTCGACCAGATCCTTCGGGTCCAAGTTCGTGCTGAAAATAATCAACTGCTCGAACGGCACCTGGAACTTCTTGCCGCTCGACACCGTGAGGAAGTCGTGGCGGTCTTCGAGCGGGAGAATCCAGCGGTTGAGCAATTCTTTTGGGCTGCACAACTGACGGCCGAAGTCGTCGATGAGGAAGACGCCGCCGTTCGCTTTGAAGTGAATCGGGGCCTGATAGAAGTTAGCCTCGGCGTTGTAACGCAAATCGAGCATCGGCAGATCGAGTTCGCCGCCGGTGACGATCACGGGCCTACGGATTCGCACCCAACGCGAGTCGGTCGCACCGGTGTTCAGCAATCGCCGCACGACGGCATCAGCTTCGTCGCCGAACTCGGTCGGCGTGTCGTCGGTCGTGTGCAACGATGGGTCGTAAACGGTGACGATGTTGCCATCGGCAATGAACGCATGTGGCACGTAAATGGAGCCACCCGCGGTATTCATGAACTCGCCGATGGCGCGCGCCATGGCGGTTTTGCCGTTACCGGGCGGCCCGTAAATGAACACCGAGCGACCGCTGATGATCGCCGGGCCGATCGCGTTGAACATGTCTTCTTTGAGCACGAGGTGCCCGAAGGGCAGACGTAGTGCCTCGGGGTAACATTGCAGCCCCGTTACCGATTGGCGGTAGCATTGTTCGACGTAATCTTCGAGCGGCACGGGGGCTGGCCCGATGTATGCGCATTGCTCCATCGCGTCGACGGCGCGTTTGCGGCCGAACTCGGTGAGACTGAAGCGGTAGCTGACTTCGCCGACGAGGTCGCCGCCGTCGATCTGAATGCACTTTTCGTCTTTGAGATAGCGCAACGGCTGCTGAATGATCTTGAACGGCAAACAGAGAAACTGGCCGAGGTCGCGGCCGACCATGGGGCCGCGTGCGTAGATCGTGCGCAGAATCATTTCGGAAATGAACGACGCGGACAGGCCGGATTCCTTCATCGTATCCGGCGAGGTTGGCGCTTCGGGCGATGGGTTCGCATCCCATTCGGCAGCAATCGGTCGTGTGGTCGTCGCCATCATTACTTCCTCCACTTGGCCCGCGTGATGATGAACATCGAAAGAAGGCCGACGCCGATGACGATCATCGTGATGGCGCTTTGGCTCTTGAACGCGCCGCCCCAATATTCTTGGAAGCCGATCCAGTGTCGTTCGACGGCGGACCGCGCGAACAGTGTCTCCGCGGCGCTCGCATCGACCGCCAATACCGCAATCGCCAGTAGAGCGAACGCGAACCGTCGGAGTGTCGAAGTCGTCATCGAGGTTGCTCCATTCTCAAAACAAAAAACCGGGCGGAACCGCGAACAGCGTTCGCGATTCCACCCGGCCGGTTGCAGTGTCTTCGGAGCGGTTATCGACCGCCGCCACCACCACCACCGGAACTTTGGCCACCACCGCTTTGCTGGCCGCCACCACCACCGCCACTGCCGCCTGATGAACCCGAAATGCCGGATTTATACTGGCTAACCAGGCCGCGAATCGAGTTCGCCGGGTACTGGGCACCGAAGCCCGGATCGGCGGCATCGATGATCTGCGCTTCGAAGGCCATCGGGTGGCCGGCGGTTTGCGCGTTCAAGTATTTTAAGACCGAACTCGCACGGCGCTGATCGATATCGCGACGGGTGTCGGCGAATTTCTCAGGTGCGGCCCCGTCGTAAGCCGTGTCGCGCGACGCTTGCACGTACACCTTGCCGTCTGGTGCCGGACGGCGACGGACGAGGTAATCGAGTTTTTCCAGACCGGCGGGGGTCAGTTTGTCCGAACCCACTTCGAAGTGGTAGTTCCAGACGGTTTGATCGAGGACCGCGCCGTTCGAGGCTTGCGCCTGGAAGGGGGCGAGCGTCTCGGCCCGTGCCACGGAACTGTAGCGTTCGGGCCAACTCGGGTCGGCATAATTGCGGTATCGCTCGCCGGCATCGCCGGTGCAACCGATGGCTCCGAACCCGCTGGCGGCGACGGCCACAGCCGACGCTAACCGAATGAATCCCTTCATCGCATTCCTCCTTGAACACCGGCGAGCGTCCTGCTCGCGGTCGGGGGTTAACCCCCTGGGGTTTTGGACAGCAGTTGGCGGTAAATCTGGATGGCCGCGGGGCCGACCAGTACCACGAACACTGCGGGGAAGATCAGCAGCACGAGCGGGAAGATCAACTTCACCGCAGTCTTGGCTGCCTTCTCTTCGGCTATTTGACGTCGCTTTGTTCGCATCGAATCCGATTGAACGCGCAACGCCTGGGCAATACTCGAACCGAACCGATCCGCTTGAATCAAAATCGCCGCCAAACTGCGGACATCATCGACGCCCGTTCGCACACCGAGGTCGTGCAGCACTTCGCGCCGCGGGCGACCCATCTGAAGTTGCAAGTTCGCCAACGACAGTTCTTCCGTAATCACCTTCGCGTGATTCTTCATTTCGTCGGTCACTTTTCGCATCGCCGCATCGAGGCCCAAACCGGACTCCACGCACACCACCAACAAGTCGAGCGCGTCGGGCAGCGTCAGGAAAATTTCCATCTGCCGCGAGCTACGCAAGAGCGAGAGCACGATCTGCGGCAGGTAGAATCCAATCGCCCCGAAGGCGATGGTCCAATACGCCGCACTCCGGGTAAACCCCATCGCGGTGACGAAGAACAGTGCGGAGGGCACGAGGAACACGAGCAAGCTCGCGATGCGGAGGCCCTGGTAGATGGCCGCCGCGTTCTCGCTGCGGAACCCCGCGTTGGCGAGTTTCACGCGAAGCGCGTTCTTTTCGAGGTCCGATTGTGGGTCGACCGTTTGGCCGAACTTCGACAACCGGTCCTTTATCGTCTTAAATCGGTTCTGGGACTCCTTTTCATTGAGCTCCAATTCCGCCAATGATTTCGGTCGGCCGATTCGTTCGAGTCGCTCTTCGGCCTGGCTGTTCCGCTTCGAAATTGCGGTCATCAGCATGAACGTACCTGCGACGATCGCGATGAACACGACGATCGGCATCAGATCTTCGGCCGTCATAAACCCAAGCAGTTCCACGGTGTCTCTCCCTCGGTGTCAGCTAGATGTCATTCGTATGGCAGACGATTACACTTTGATGTCGACGATTTTCTTGATCACGTACGATCCGACGATCAAGGCCACGAGCGCGCCGATCGACATTTTGATGCCAATATCATCGGTCCAGAGCAGCTTGATGTAGTCGGGCTTCATGAACAACATCAGGAAGAACAAGCCGATCGGCAGCGAGATCAGCACGACGCCGGAGAGTCGACCTTCGGCGGATAGCGCCTTCACTTGGCCGAGAATCTTGAAGCGTTCGCGGATCACGTAGCCGATGCGGTCGAGAATTTCGGCCAAGTCACCGCCGGTTTGTCGTTGGATCGAAACGCTGGTCACGAAGAACTTCAAGTCCAAGTTCGGCACCCGATCCGCCATGTTCATGAGTGCTTCTTCGATCGGGATACCGAGGTTCTGTTCCTCGTAGACCCGTGCGAATTCCTTCGAGATCGGCTTCGGCATTTCCTCGGCGACCACGTGCAAGCCGGAGGCGAGCGAGTGACCGGCGCGGAGGGCACGGGCGATGAGTTCCATCGCGTCGGGCAGTTGCCCGGCGAAGGCGTTCAAGCGGCTTTTCCGCTTCCACATCAGCCAAAGGAACGGCAGCGAGAAGCCCATGATGAACAGCACGGGAGCGATGTACGGGCTGACCATGAACCCCAAGACCACCGCACTGAAGCCACCGACCGCGAGGGCCGAGCCTAAGATTGCGCCGGGTTTGTAGTTCGCGTCGGCCTGTTCCAACATCTTCGTCATGTTGAAAAATTCGGGCGTCAATTTGTCAAAGACCGTTTTGCGATCGACCTGGTTGAGCGCTTGCTTCAACAGCATGTCGGCCGAGGAATCTTTGCGATTCCCGCGTCCGACCAGTTGGTCGAGGCGGTCGTTGGCGCGGTCGTCGCCGCGCCCCACGAAGGCCGCCATCAGGGCCAGTGCCGCACCGACGACCAGTGCGCCGACCAACAGGGAAATTACCATCGGATTCATGGGAAAACACCTAGAGCGTAAGACCGCCCGTCGGCTCGGCACGCAACACCATGGCTGCGTTCGCCGTTCTCCATCCGTGTGTGGGCGGG
>JANXNT010000807.1 GCA_025353985.1 Limnoglobus sp. | reverse complement strand
TGGCCAACGAACCGATTACACTCCTCGCCGACGAACTGAGCGCGAGCTTACACCCTCGGCTGCTCGACCGACTGATTCGTGCCGTGAACGACGCCCCCAAAAGCGTCAATTCCCAGCTGATTTTCACAACGCACGACACGGGGCTTTTAGAAAGCCAGGACGGCCTGCCACCGGCATTGCGTCGGGATCAAGTGTATTTCACGAAAAAAGACTCGACAGGGGCTTCGGAGTTGTATTCCCTCGTGGAGTTCAAGGACGACGCGCGGCCAGTACACAATATTCGCAAACGGTATCTCTCAGGGCTCTACGGCGCGATTCCGTCGGTGGAGAAACTCTCGCTATGAGCAATGGTAAAAAGCCAAAGAAGCCGATTTCAAAGAAGGTACTCTCGCAACAGAAAGAGTTGCAGCGAAAACGCGGTGTGAGGGAGTTAGCAAAGCGGTTTTTGATCGTGTGTGAAGATGACAAGTCAGCGCCACACTATTTTGAGGCATTGAAGAAACTCTTCAATCTGACTGCTACTTCCATCGTGGTGGTTGGGAGTGGCGGCCATACCCAGCCGAGTCAGGTCGTCAAACGGGCGATCACGCGAAAGGCATATGCTGCCGAAGCGGATAGTGGTACCGAGCCGTTCGATCATATCTGGTGTGTAATCGATGGAGATTATGGCACCAAAATTAACAATGCGAGAGCTAGTGCGACCGCGAACGGAATCGAATTTGCAATATCGACACCGTGTTTCGAATATTGGGTGTTGCTCCATTTTGAGGAAAGTGCAGTTCCTGCAATCGACTGCGACGCAGTGATTCACACCCTGAAGAAAAAGTATTCTCCGGAGTACGACAAGGGCAAATGCGACTTTCGCCCAATCGTCGTGAATGTACATGAAGCGACCAAACGCGCTGCAAAACTGCGGAAGCCTGACCTCGCGTTGGGAACCCTTCCCGAAGACCAAAACCCATGCAGCGAGGTTTACAAACTCGTCAACGCAATTCTCAGTGCAGCGAAATAATCTATCTGCTGCGGTACTTTTAAGCAAACTGCGACCTGCGACCCGACTTTTGTAAGATGACGGTGAATCGTAGATGAACATCGTACACAACACTCCCTCCTTACCGAGATTGCTTATGCCTCCGATTTCGATTGATGCCCCCGTTGCGATTCAACGCCTGATGCGATTCCTGAGTATCGAGGGCATCACCGGGCAGGAAGCGGCCATTGCGAAGGAGATACAGGCGGCGTTGAAGGAGGCGGGCGTACCGTCGGCGGCGATGCGATTCGACGATGCGAATACGCGAATCCCCGCACCGACGCAGACGGGTAACTTGATCGTGAATTTGCCCGGTACGCGTAAAGACGCGAAGCCGATCTTGTTTATGACGCACATGGACACGGTGCCGCTGTGCGCTGGGGCGAAACCGGTGCGGGCGGCGAACCGCATCACCAATACCGCGAACACTGCGCTCGGTGGCGACAACCGCACGGGGTGTGCCGCCCTCGTGACGCTGGTCGCCGAACTCATCCGCCAGAAACTCCCGCACCCGCCAATTACGATGCTCTTCACGGTGCGCGAGGAAAGCGGGCTGTTCGGGGCGAAGCACGTCAACCCGGCCGACCTCGGCGACGTATCGATGGGCTTCAACATCGATGGCCGCGCCGCGGCGGATATTACCATCGGGGCCATCGGTGCGGATCGTTGGGAAGTCAACATTCAGGGTAAGGCATCGCACGCGGGTGTGTACCCCGAGCATGGCATCTCGGCGACGATGGTCGCATCGCTCGCACTCGCCGATGTCTTCGAAGAGGGTTGGTTCGGCAAGGTCGTGAAGAACGGCAAAGAAGGCACGAGCAACGTCGGCCAGTACGGCGATGCCGAGGGCAAGAGCGCGGGGAACGCGACGAATGTGGTGACCGATTTCGTACACATTAAAGGCGAGAGCCGTAGCCACGATGCCAAGTTCGTTCGTGAAATTAGCGCGGCGTTCAAACGCGCCTTCGATACCGCCGCGAAGAAGGTCAAAGACCATCGCGGTAAACCCGCGAAGGTGCAATTCGTCAGCCGCCTCGATTACGTCCCGTTCCGGTTGCCCGACGATGCCCCCGTGGTGAAACGGGCACAATTGGCCGCGAAATCGATCAAACTCAAGCCGACGTTGCGCGTAACGAACGGCGGACTCGATGCCAACTGGATGGTCAAGCACGGCATCCCAACGATCACCATCGGGGCCGGGCAGAACGAGATTCACACGGTGAAAGAGTACGTCGATTTGAAAGAGTTCGAAGCCGGTTGCCGCCTTGCCGTCGCACTGGCCACATCGTGATGCGTTTTCGAAACACCCACAATTTGTCTCGGTTTTGTAAACGCACTTCATATGCGGAAGGGTTACCTTCACGCCACGAATAGCGTGCCTGGATACAAACACAAACAGCACAGACAATGTCTGTGCTGTTGCGAATGAACACAGGCGAATCACTACTTGACGCGTTCGAGTTCCTTGAGGCCTGCGGTGTCGCGCTTATAAAGCGGCAGGTGGCGATAGTAGACTTCGAGCGTGAGTGTGGCGAGGCAGGTGGTGCCGAGGCGGCCACACGAGCTACCGATCATGCTCTTGTCTGGATCCCAACTGCCATCGATTTTGTCGTTGTTTTTGCCGCTGGTTTGCAGCTTTAGCAACAGATCGCGCATCTTCGGGTTCCAGTCTTTGTGCCAGACGTCGCCTTCGTGGAAGTGCATGATTTGCGTGGCGTAGTAGTAGTAGTACATGTCGAAGCGGGTTTCGGTCGGCATCCACTGTTTGCGGAGGCGATCGACGCCGTCGGCCATACCGGGGTGGACTGGCCCCCAACCATCGACGTAGTAGCGGCAGAGCAAGCCGACCGACGACAGCGTTGGGCTGGTGCTCTTGTTGTCGCTGTAACCGTAGGCGGACTTCTTCGAGCCTTCGGCAACTTTGTCGAGGAATTTCTTCGCCTTGTCGAGCGTTGTAGCGGGCACGCCGATGTCTTTGCACATGCGGGCCGATTGCAGGGCCTGAATCTGCCAGCCGACGATCGAGGTATCGCCGTTTGCCCCGAATGCGTAACCCCAGCTACCATCGCTGCCCTGGGCTTTGATGATGTACTCGATCGCTTTCTTCGCGGGGAGCAACAGCTTGCTCTTGTCGCCAGTCATGCCGTAGGCTTCGCAGATGGCGATGGCCGCAATCGCGTGTGAGTACATGCCACCCGAACCGCGGAAGTTCCCTGCGGGCAGTTGCTGCGAGACGATGAACGTCAGGCCTTTTTCGACAGTTTCCCTGTACTTGTTGGTTTCCTTTTCTTTTGCGGGCTTGTGCGTCTGCCCAGCGGCAAGGAACGGCAGCAGTGCCATGCCGGTTGCGGCGATGTTGTCGCTCGCGCTCGAACCATCGTACTTCCAGCTACCGTTGGACTTGTTTTGTTGTTTATCGAGCCAAATCAGCGCTCGCGCCACGGCGGCTTCGGTTGCCGAGTTGCCGCCACCGGCTTTGAGGTTCGCGATTTTGGTTGCGCCAGAACGGCCCCTCATGCCAGCCACGCCGGTACCATTCGCACCGCCCGTGCCGCCTGTAACTTGTCCATCGGGGCCGGCGGTGATACCGAGCGTGTCACCGGCACCGATTCCGGCGGGTGCGGGGGTATCGAGCGCGGCGGTTTCGACCGATTGCACGCCGATCGGATCTTCGGTAACCTTAGAATCGACGTTGTTGTCTTCGACGCGATTGACTTCGACGGCGGCGGCGAGGCTCGAATCGAGGCCGACGTCGGGGTTGGTCAGGTCTTTGGCTTCTTCTTCGCTGGCGGGTTTGTCGACGATTGCTTGAACGATCTCGTCCGACGCCTTCGTGTCGCCGCCGTTGCGCATCCCGATGAGGATGGCGCTGACGAGGATAACGACGTGAAACGCACCGCTGATCACCCACGCGGGCAGGTGCTTCTTCAGAAGGCGTTCGTGCGCGGTTTCTTCGGCACCAGTGACGAAGCGAATGACCGCGCCCTGTTTGGGATCTGCATCCGCAGCTGCAACCGTTGGATCATCCACGACGAACCCTCCTGTGAGATGAAAAGGATACCGACATATACCGCCCCTTACTCGAAGGGGTTTTGTTGTTTACGTTCTTCCATACCCTGGCGGACGACGCGATCGCCGCGACGGAACCACCAGGCGAGGCCGACGATGCTGAGGCCGAGTGCGGCAACGATTCCGACGACCATCGGCATGAACGATTCCCGCCACGAACGCCCGCCATCCATCTGCGGGTCGGGAAGCACCGACAGCGAACGCCCCATGAGTACGGGTGCACGCCGCGTCTTGTTCTTGCCGGTCTTCGATTCGAGCTGTTGCGATTCGTACTGCATGAGTTTGAACGAATAGCCTGCGATACCGACCCACGCATCGATCTCTTCGGAGACTGATTTTTGCGGTTTCAGCCCTGCGGGTAGTTCGGTCGTGAATACGCAGATGGCTTCGATCTGCCCTCGCGGAAAGATCCAGGCTTCGTAGACATCGGTGATGCCACTCGCTTGCAGGATGTGCGTCGGGTCGCGGCGCATCAGCCGCTTGAGGCGGCCTTCGAAGTAAATGAGGTCGAGCTTGAACGAATTACGGCCATCGTTGTGCAAGTCCTTGAATGTCAGGTCTCGCCGGGCGTGGCTTTCGAGTTCGGCGGTCGTGAACTGCCGCGCGTGGCGGATGACTTCGTCGTAAGCGCGTTCTTCGAGTTCGTCGATCGCCCGGTTCGCTTCGTCGCGGGGGCCGACCGTCGTCCAGTGGAACGGCGAATCGTCGCGGATCGCATCGAACATCGCCAGACCTTTTTCGATCTGGTACTTCGCGGCGGGTTCCTGGGCAATCGGCGCAGCTTGTGGCGTGGCAGAGGGCGCAGTCGTTGACGGGGACTTAAAATCCCCCGCTGCTGGTGAAGGGGAAGACGGCGCAGGGACGGGCGGTTCTGCGCGAGCGGTGACGGCGATGGTGAACCCGAAAGCGATGGCAGCAGCGATCCCGAGTGTGACCAACAGGTTACGACTAGCAGATCGGGCCGACGGTCGTCGATTCGGGGTGGCGTTCTGAGACATGAGTGCCTCCCTTATAATGTCGGACGGCCGCAACACCGCGTTGGTTCCCAAGTTCCGTCGATGGCGCTGGCTATTTTTTCTTGCGGTCGTCTTGCAGGGCCGGAGCCACTTGTTTGAATCCGGCACGGGTGATTTCGTCCATCAGTTTAATGAGTAGCTTGTAACTGAGGTTATCACCACATTCGAGGCGAACTTTCGCAGGCTTTTCGCCGATCTCTTTCCGGCGCGCTTGCAGGTTCGCAAACATCTTCGCGGAATCCGAGCCGAGCGATTGCCCAGTGATCGTCTTGTTACCGATGCGAATGTCGGCAATCGCCCCCGCCTCGGTCGCATCGACTTGTACCGTCAACTCTTCGGGTAATTCTTGCGTCGGGTCGGGCGGCGGTACCACACTGGAGTTCGCGTCGCCCATTTCCTTCGGCAACGCCATGTCCATGTGCCCTTCGATGGGGCTAGGATTGAACGTCGTGAGAAAGAACGCGAGTAACTGAAACGACATATCCAACATCGGCGTGATCGGCAGATCCGGTTCGACGAAGGTATTCGAGTACTTGTGCCGCTTCACCATATTCGGTCTTCCCGTTCTTCGGTCCTGTAAGGACCGCTCACGTAGCCCATGGTAATACCATGGGAGGGGGCAACACCCATTGTCGGCGTCCTGGGGACGTCGCGTCTCGAAGACTCGCCACGACCCGTATTCGATGGCGGCAGCCTCTGCGACTCATGGTTACACCATGGGCTGAGAGAGCGACCCCTTCAGGGTCGGAAACTACCGGCTCGCGGTTTGCACTTTCGCCCGCAGCTGGATGTCCTGATACCCGGCCGACTGGCAGGCGAGCAGAATCTCGTTCACCTGCTTAAACGTGCAGTTTTCGTGGGCACGCAGCACGATCAGCGAATATTTTGGCAGTTTGGCTTCGGGCACGCCGCGCTTCTCGGCGTTCTTGCGGCGGTTCTCGTCGGCTTCGTGCTTGGTCTTCATATAGTTCGTGACTTGAATCCGGTTCGTCAGCGTCTCGGCTTTCTTGTCGCGGCCGAGCAACAAGTGCCCCTTGTCGTTGACGTTCAAAATAATCACGTACTCTTCGGACTTATCCAGCGGCTTCGCCTGAATCGCCGATGGCAGTCGCACCGTCGGGTTAACGTCTTCCATTAGGAAGTTCGCGCACAACATAAAGAACATGACGAGCTGCAACACGAGGTCGAGCATCGGCGTCATGTTCGGTTCGCACTTTTCGACGCTACCGTGACTCATGGATGGCTACCGTTAGATCGCAGGGGGAAAATCGCCACACCGTCGCCATTCGTTTAACGGGGTGGTTGGGCCGTCGGCGTGGCCGTCACTGACGGTGCCGCGGTTGCAACTGATGGGCCGGCTAGGTTCGGGCCGCCGCCGCCGGGCTTCTTCGAGTTGTGGTACATCTGCGTCAGCAAGTCGTCCGCAATGTGGCCGACATCCATACAGATGCGGGTGATGCGGTTACGGAAAAACGCGTTGAAGGTGATCGCCGGTACCGAAATGCCGATGCCGATGAGCGTCACCGAGAGTGCGTGGGCGACGTTCGAGGCGAGTGCGGCGGGGTTCGCGGTCGTACCCGGCTTGCCGAGTTCCATGAATGCGCCGATCATCCCGAACACCGTGCCGACCAACCCGAGCATCGGCCCGAGCGACGCGATCACGGCGGTGTAGTTATTCTTGCTATCCTTGTCGGACTTGATACTTTCGAGCGTATTCAACGACGCATCGCGAGCATCTTCGATCCCATACTGAAGGCGAGCCATGCCAGCGGTCAGCACGCGACCGAGCATCGACGGGTCGCCGCGAGCCATATCGTAGGCTTCTTTGAATTTCCGCTTGTTGACGATGTCGGTGAACTCGTCGACGAAACCAGCGGGGATCGCGTTGTTCATGCGAAGGTCGAGGAACAACAGCACGACGATGGCGATCAGCCACACCGAACAACCGAGCAGCACCGCGCCGAACACCCAGCCGATCGACTGGATGATAAACACCATCTTGTTTTCGCTCGCCCCACTGCTGACCGGTGCCGGTTCGTCTTGGGCGAAGCCGAGGCTGGGAAATGCACAGAGGGCGACCAATGCGAGGGCAATTCCGCACAACGCCCGCAGAGAGGGGGCGTACGAACGCAGCGAGCGAGTCATGAGTTGTTCCCGGTGAACGGAGTCGAGATTCTAACAGCACGTGACGAAACGCTGTTCAGATGCGGGGTAACGCGAATAGTTCCCCAAACACCCAAACCAATTCGTACGACTTAGGCTATTAGAATCCGCGTAGCCATGGCCGTCAATCAAAAACTGGCCGATCCCGTTCGGATTTTCGTTTAGCCACATCGATTCAATTGGGCTTTCGCGTTCGCTGGGGTTGAGATATTGCGGGTGAGATCCGCGTGCTGATAGATGGGGGTTACGATGGTTTCACTTCGATGCCTGCTGTGCCTGTTGTTCTTCGTGCCGCTCGTTGCGAATGCGGCCGATGCGATCCTGCCCGTATCCGAACCAGTCGCGCCACGTACCGACCCGCTGTTGGATGCCGCGCCGAAAGTGATTCTTGCGGAAAGCCCGTGGCGGTCGGATATCACGTTTGGGTTGCCAACTGCATTGCGGGTTCAGCGTCGCATCGGCGAGTCGAATGCGTGGTTCGAAGCGGGAGCAGGCATTTACGCGGTTATCCCGACAGTATTCGTCGGCGTTCGTGCCGATGCCAACGTGTTCGCGGGCCACACGAATTCGCTGTGCGTGCGACCGGGCATCGACGTTTATTACGGCTTCCCAATCAGCTACCGGAGTTCGGGATGGCATTCGGGCGATCACGGGGAAAATACGAAATCCATTGGTGTGATCGCACTCGACTTCGACATGCTCTGGCGACGCCGGTTCAGCGAGCGCATTCACGGCCAATTTGGAATAAAACTCGGTTGCGGGGCCGGTTTCGCCGACGGCTACTGGGCACCGATTCCGATCGTCGGTCTCATCGCCGGGTTCAGTTATTGAGTGGTAGGCACACTCCGTGTGCCGTTCGGATGTTGGCAAATCCCATCGTCATCTGCCGCAATCAGTCTCAACGGCACATGGAATGTGCCTGCTACAAGTGGATCCCGTTAGGACCGAAGCATCGCGCGTGCCGTATCTAGCGCTGCGACAGCGCTGAACAATTCGCCGCTTTCCATTCTTGCGATGACGTCGGCCACAACGTCCGCACGCACATCGGGCGTTGCGGCTGCAAGTTTCTTTGCTGCCGCCAGATTTGCGGCGTTGCGAATACTTCCGGATGATTTCCCCTGCATAACATTCCCGGAGTTTATGATTTCGTACGGAACTTCATCCTTCGCCTGAGACTTTATCGAATACGAGTGTAAAACTTTTGCGTTTCTTGGCGGAAAAGGCAACTTCTAGCAGTGGGGCTTCGATTCATGATAGGCAGGAACTCGCGTTTCGTGCCTCGCCACATGCTTTCCCGATTGGTACGGTAATGACACTGACGCCTATTTCCGAAGCCCAGCAACTGACGGGGGAGGTCGATCTCCTCGCGGTGATCGACGTCAATACCCCGATGATGTTGATGCTGAATTGGCTACTCGATAATTCGCTCGTCATGCCTGAAGAGTGGGATGAATTGGCACCGCTATCGAAATCGCTCGTCTGCGATAGCCCCACAATTGAATCGATGATCGACCGCCTAGTCGACTTTCATTTGCTTACCGAATATCAGGCGGAACTGACGAAAGTCGGCCGTGGCGATCAAGCGAGGCTCGGCTCGTATCGGATTCTCGACGAGATTGGTCGCGGCGGGATGGGCATCGTGTATCTGGCGGAACACACGCTGTTGCGCCGACAGGTTGCGATCAAAACAACGACGCAGATGCTCGAAAAAAGCCCGCGACTGTTGCACCGCTTCTATGCGGAATCCCGTTCCGTGGCACGGCTACGTCACCCGAATATCGTGGCCTGCCTCGATGCGGGTCGGCATATCAGCGGCGATGCTAACCATCCGCGGACGATCGATTACTTCGTCATGGAGTACGTTCCGGGGCAGGATCTCGATGCGTTCGTTCGCAATCACGGCCCACTTTCGGTGCCGAAAGCGGCGGATGTGTTTCGACAAATTGCGGACGCACTTTCCGAAGCGCACAAGCACGGCCTCGTTCACCGCGACTTGAAACCGAGCAATATCATCGTCACGACCGACTGGCGGGCGAAACTGCTCGACTTCGGGTTGGCACTGCACCCGTCGCATCAGATGACGGAACCGGGGACGCTGCTCGGCACCGTGGGCTACATGGCACCGGAACAGGCGCGCGACCCGCACGCGGTCGATGGGCGTGCGGATTTGTTCGCGCTCGGGGCGTCGATGTTCTGGGCGCTAACGGGCCGGGAGCCGTATCCGGAAACGGGAAATCCCGTCAGCGACCTCAGCCGACGCCTGACGGCGGCACCGCCGGACATTCGCCAAACGCGGGGCGAGTTGCCTTCGGACCTCGCGGAAATGATCCTGCAATTGTTGCAAGTCGACCCGGATCGGCGCTATCAAACCGCAGCCGATGTCGCAACAGCGCTCGAGCCGTTCACGCGCTGGACGCCGAAATCCCAAGCCGCAACGAACGGCCTGTCCGACCGTACGCGCGTACTCATCGTCGACCCCGATGCGATGTCGCGAACGCTCATTAACAGCTTGCTGGCCGGCGAATTCGAAATCGTCGAAGCCCGAACGGGCGTTGAAGCGCGGGCGGCACTGGAGAAATACCCGTTCGATTTACTCGTGCTCGAAGCGAACCCGGAAGGGTGTTCGGCGGCCGAATTGATCTCCGGCGTGCGCCGCATGAACGTCGATCAACCGGTGATGATTCTCGTGATATCGGGCACGGTGCCAGTGGCGGTGCTCAGCGGGTTGGTGTCGGTGGGTGCGGACGATTTTCTCACGAAGCCGTTCACGCCGATCGAACTGCGCTCGCGGATTCGCGCACTACTCGGACGACGCGACACGGTGCATGGCCGCCGCGTGTTGACGATGGAAACGATGCGGCTCGGCATGAACGAACTCACGCGCACACCCGCACCCGCGATTCGCCCCGCTCCGAGTACGAACTCGTGGGATCTCATGACGGTGACGCTTTCGCGGTTGATCGTCGAAGCCGGATTCCTCGCGCCGGGGTTCCGTTCCCGCATCGCGCGGTACGTCCGGGCGATGTCGCAAAAGGTGGCCGGTACCGGCGAATATGCTCGCCTCAAAGACAGCAGTTACCTGACGATGCTCGCGGCCTCCGCATCGCTGTTCGACATCGGATTACTCGTGATTCCTGGCGGGTTGACGCTGAAACCGGGCAAGCTCGACGAAGATGAACGCCAGATAATGGAGACGCACCCCGTGATCGGCGCGGAGATCGTTGCCGGATTGGCGGATAAATTCCCGAGCGAAACGGGCTGCGTGTCGCTGGCTTCGGAACTCATCCTCGGGCATCACGAACGCTGGGACGGTTTGGGTTACCCCGAGCGAATCATGGGTGCGGAAATTCCGCTTTCCGCACGGGTGGTGGCGATCGCATCGGTTTACGACAGCCTGCGTTCGCGTCGCCCGTACCGCCCGGCACTCACGCACTCCCGCGCCATGCGAACGATCGTCACCGAGTGCGCCGGTCGCTACGACCCCATCCTGATCGAAGCCTTCGAAGGCTCTGCGGCTCGCATCGAAACTGTCTATAACGAGTACCCCGTTTGACACGTTTGTTGCGGTTTTCCGTCGCGGTGAGCGTTTCCGTCGCTATTCTAAGGTGATGAATACTGCCGTCCGCTGCCCGCACTGCGATGGTCTGTCTCGCGTTCCCGAAACGGCAATCGGCCGGGGAGTGGCCTGCCCACTTTGCGCCAGAACTTTCACCGCGAACCCCGTCGATTTATCGCCGCCGCCCGTACGCACGATCCCCGTCGTTTACCCGATACGGCACATCGACCCCGACGCGCCGAAGCCGAACAGCGGGCCGAAAAGTATGCTCGTCGGGCTGGCGTTGTTGCCGTTCGGCGTGCCGTTGTTGTGGTTGCTCGGGCCGTTGCTTTCGGGCAAGGAATCGTTCTTTACGTTCGCATTACCCGTGGCCATCGCCGTCGGTTTTTCGGGCCTTTGCCTCGGTGTCGTACTCGCCGCCGATTGGAAGTTTTCGACGCGAATCAAAGGCATCTTCGCGCTATTGCTCGTCGGGTACTTCCTCGCGGGCAGCTTGTACTTTTTGAAAATCGAGTGGATCGAATCGATCCGCAAAGGGTTCGGCCAAGGCAACGACAACTGGACGAAATTCAGCCCGCCAGACAAATCGTATGCGGCGCAAGTGCCGACCGAGATGACGCCCAATGAGACCGAGTTGATTCCCGGTTGGAAGCTGCGCACATTTCGCTCGACGGGGGCCGGTAACGTCGACGTCTATTTTCTGGCGGATGGGCTAACGCCCGACACACTCAAAGGCGCAACCGACGATCTCTTTTTCGACGAAGTAAAAAAGGGCCTCATCGCTGCTACGAACGGCACGCTCGTGAGTGACAAGCCGGCCTCCCAACAGAACCACGTTTGCCGCGAGTATGTCATCAGTCTCGCCGACCGCGCGAGCACACGATCGGTCCGTGTGTACCGAGTCCGCGAGCGCGTCTTCGTGACGGCCGTCGAAGGCGCGTTCCTGCCGCCCGATTCGCGCGATGTGCAAAAATTCTTCGTGATGTTTTACATCACGCCTTCGAAGTGAGGCTCCCCATGCCGATGCCGGTTCGCTCGTTGCCGCTCGTGCAAAACTGGGACTGCCACGGTTGCTCGGACTGTTGCCGTACGTACGCGGTCCACGTTTCGGATGCGGAAAAAGCGAAGATCGAAGCGCAGAACTGGCACGCGGAACCGGACCTGGCCGGCGTCGAGTTTTTCGCGTGGGACAAGTCCGAACAGCGACTGCGGTTGAACCACCGGCCCGATGGCGGATGCGTGTTTCTGGGTGCGGATAATCGTTGCCGCATCCATGCGAAGTTCGGCTCGGCGGCCAAGCCGATGCCGTGCCGCGTCTACCCGTTCGTGATGGTGCCCGCCGGAGATCACTGGCGTGTCGGTGTCCGTTTCGCGTGCCCATCGGCATTGCAAAATCTCGGGCGACCGATGCGCGAGCAGGCCGCCGAGGCGCGCGAATATGCGGCACTCGTCGAGGTCGACAAGAAGACGCCAGGCGATCTTCCCGCGCCGCCACTTCAGCCGGGGCAGACGGTTCCATGGGGCGATCTGCTGCGAATCACGGCGGCACTCACCGAGATTTTGATCGCGCCCGGCGTACGAATCGAACGCAGGTTGCGACACGCGCTCGCGCTGATGGAGCTTTGCAAGAAGTCGAGTTTCGAGAAAATCAGCGGTGCGCGCCTCACCGAGTTTCTCGAACTGACGAGCGTTATCGTCGGTGAAGAATTGCCCGAACACCCCGCGAAACCGGGTTGGGCGGGCCGCGTGTTGTTCCGGCAGATTGCGGCGGTGTACGCGAGAAAAGACGTCGGGTTGAACGCAGGCGACATGGCGAATCGGAGTGCGTGGGGGCGTGGCATCGCGGGCTATCGCTTCGCGCTCGGTGCGGGCCGCGTACCGAAAGTTCACGGCCAACTCAACGAAGCCGTCACCTTCGCCGACGCGGAGAAATCGCTCGGCACACTATCGCCGGAAGTCGACGAATTGTTCACACGTTTCTATCGCGTGAAACTCGAATCGCTCCAGTTCTGCGGACGAACGAACTTCGATCAATCTTACTGGCTCGGCTTCGAATCGCTCGTGCTGACGTACCCCGCCGCCATGTGGCTCGCACGGCTATTCGTGGCCGGTGGCAAACCGCCACTCGAAGCGGTGCAAGCGGCGGTGCGCATCGTCGACGATAACTTCGGTTTCAACCCGATGCTCGGCTCCGGCAAGCAAGCCTGGGCGATGAAAATCCTGACGGCGAAGGCCGAAATCTCCAAGCTCATCGCTTGGTACGCCACGTGATCCCTCACGTGTCGATGAGGATTTCCACGTCGCGCACCCAGGCCACGAACAACGTCTTCAGCAGGCTGCGTAAGTCGTCGATGCCAGCATCGGGTACTCCGCTGCCGAGGTACAGTTTCGCTCGCTTCGCACGGTCGGCGGGTTCGAGCCGCGTGAGTTTCGAAGCCTCTTCGGCCGTCTTGGGAATCGCATCGTCGAGCTTGATCGCGCCGAACCACAACAGCATGTGCAGCGCCTGCCACGGCACGATTTTGTCGTTCGAAAGTAGCAGCGGTTGAAACAATTCGTCGCCGGTAATTTCCGGCTTATCGAAGGCGTTGTTCGGCAAGTCGCGTTCGAGGCCGGGGAACGCCCCGAACAGCCCGCGGGTACGATATTCGCGAGTGCGTTCGCCATCGATTGCGGCATCGACGATGTTCTGCAAACAGAGAGCGCCGCCGATGC
>JANXNT010001161.1 GCA_025353985.1 Limnoglobus sp. | reverse complement strand
AGGCCGCCTTTTTCCGTGTTATTCATCGTCGAACAACCGGTGCTGGCGGTCGCAAGGATCGTACAAAACCAGACTGTAATTCGTCCGTGGCGGAACATGTCGCAATTCCTCATACATACAACGTCGAGGTGCAAACCATGCCCATAAACGGGCGGGGCGTCAAGACCGGATTGGGTTTTCCCGGTTGACGTCGCATACCATTGCTCGCACCATGACACTTATCGCCCAACGCGGGCGTGCGTCTTTGTCGAAAACGTAAGGAGCGCGAAATGTCGATTCCACGAGCTTTGCTCGTTCTCTTGTTAGCCAGTTTCCTCCGCATGACTGAAACATCTGCCTTTGCCCAAGCTCCCGCACTTCCCGAAGGCATGACGAAAGGCGTCACGGTCGAAGGCATCACCGAATACAAGCTCGCGAACGGCCTGCGGGTACTCCTGTTACAAGATGCGTCGCAGCCGAAGGTGACGGTCAATGCCACGATCTTCGTCGGCAGTCGCCACGAGGGTTACGGCGAAACGGGCATGGCCCACTTGCTCGAACATATGGTGTTCAAGGGCTGCCCGAAGTTCCCCGATGTGCCAAAAGCACTCCGCGACCACGGGGCGAACTTCAACGGCACCACCTCCGTCGACCGTACGAATTACTTCGAGACGATGTCCGCGACCGATGAGAACCTCGAATTCGGCATCGAACTCGAAGCGGATCGCATGATTAACAGCTTCATCGCCCGCGAAGAACTCATGAAAGAGTTCACCGTGGTGCGAAGTGAATTCGAACGCGGCGAGAACAACCCCGTGGGGATTCTGTTTCAGCGGATGCAATCCGCTGCGTTCGAGTGGCACAATTACGGCAAATCGACCATCGGCAACCGCACGGACATCGAGCGCGTTCCTGTCGATAGCCTGAAAGCCTTTTACAAGAAGTTTTACCAGCCCGATAACGCATTCATCGTGATTGCTGGTAAGTTCGACGCAACGAAGGCGCTCGCACTGACCGCGAAGCACTTCGGCACGATTCCGAAACCGACCCGCGATCTACCCGCCACGTATACCGAAGAACCCGCGCAAGATGGCGAGCGCGTCGTCACGCTGCGTCGCGTGGGCGAAGTCGGTGCGACAGGTGCGGTGTATCACATCCCCGCCGCTAGCCACCCCGATTACCCGGCGTGCGAGATTTTGGCGAACGTGCTTTCGACGCAACCGAACGGCCGAATGTACAAGGAACTTGTCGTAACGAAGAAAGCGAGCGGCGTCTTTGCACTTGCGCGGAACACATTCGACCCCGGCACGATGACGATCGTGGCCATTACCGAAGCCGACAAGACCGAATCGACCCGCGATGCCATGATCGGATTGCTCGAATCCTTGTTCGAAACGCCGATCACCGCCGAGGAAGTCGAGCGGGCACGCCTGCCGCTCATTCAGCAACGCGAGCGCACGTTGGCAAATACGCAACTCTTCGCGATCAGCCTGAGCGATTGGGCCGGGTGCGGCGACTGGCGGTTGTTCTTCGTTCACCGCGACCGCCTCGAAAAGGTTTCCGCCGCCGATGTCAACCGCGTTGCCGCGAAGTACCTGATTCGCTCGAACCGCACCGTTGGCATTTACGTTCCGACGAAAAAATCCGAACGCGCGGAGATCCCCGGTGCCCCCACCGTGGCTTCACTCGTCGATGCCTACGTCGGTCGTGCCGCACTTTCCGCCGGGGAAGCGTTCGACCCGACGCCGGAGAATGTCGAGAAGCGCGTCGTACGCGGTAAACTTGCAACGGGCCTGTCGTTTGCCTACCTGGCGAAGAAAACCCGTGGCGAAACGGTCAACTTGTCGATGGTCCTCCGCTTCGGAAACGCGGACTCGCTGAAGGGCAAAACCGAAGCCGCTGAATACATGGGCGCGATGCTCAACCGCGGTACGAAGTCGAAGACTCGCCAGCAGATTAAGGATGAATTCGATAAGCTCGGCTCGATCGTCTCGATCGGTTCCGATCCGGGTGATGTGACGATTTCGCTGCAAACAAAGCGTGCGAATCTGCCTGCCACGCTGGCATTGTTGAAGGAAATCCTCCGCGAACCGAACTTCCCCGAAGCCGAGTTCGAGGTGCTGAAACGCGAACAACTCGAAGGGTTGGAGCAAAACCGCACCGATCCGCAAGCGCTCGCCGATAACGCGCTGTCGCGGAAACTCGCACCGTTCCCGCCGGACGACACGCGATACGTGCCGACGTTCGCGGAATCGAAAACGCGGTTGACGGCGCTGACCGTGGCCAACGTTCGCGAAGTTTACGAGACGCAACTGAGCGGCACGTCTGGCGAAGTGGCCATCGTCGGCGATTTCGACCCGAAGGCCGCGACGACGGCGATCGAAGCGATTCTGGAAGGCTGGACGTCGAAAATCGCTTACAAGCGAATCTCGGAGCCTGCCGTGGCCGTCGCGGGTGGCGTGGAAAAGATCATCACGCCAGATAAGGCGAACGCGGTCTATGTCGCCGGTCTGAACGTGTCAATCCAGAACACGGACCCCGATTATGCCGCTCTGATTATCGGGAACTACGCGCTCGGCGAAGCCCCACTCGCCAGCCGCCTCAGCGTTCGCGTTCGCGGCAAAGAAGGACTTTCCTACGGCGTGCGTTCGGCCGTGTCCGTCTCGTCAGTCGAAAAGAACGGCCGCTTCAGTATGTCCGCGATCACCAACCCCGACAACATGGGTAAGGTGGATACGATCATGGCTGAGGAACTGAAAAAGTTCCTGACCGAAGGCATGAGTGCGTCCGAACTCGAAGAGGTTAAGAAAGCGTTCATTCAAACGCTACGCGGTCGGCGTGCGAACGATGGCGCACTGGCCGGGCAGTTGGTAAACGGGCTGTATGCCGGGCGAACCTTCGAGTATTACGCAGACCTCGAGAAGAAAATCGAGTTGCTTCAGCCCGGCGATATTAAGAAGGCTTTCGATAAACTGATCGATCAGAAGAAGCTGGTGATCATTCAGGCGGGCGATCTCGACAAGAAGCCTGCGCCGAAAACCGACGAGAAAAAGTAACCGACAGGCGCGTTCGCGTGTCTACCCCAGGAAACCCACCCGCAGGACGGGTGGGTTTCGTCTTCGAGGATGCGGATTATGGACGCTGCCGATCGCCCGGTCGATAACGCACCGTATTTGACTCACGTTCACGGTGGCCTAACCATCGAAGGCTGGTCGCGTGCGGCGGTGCAAAGCTACTGGCGCGTGCCCGAACTCAAGGTCGGCTTCGACCTCGGCGGCCATCCGTGGGACTTCATGGGCACGCCCAACTGGTTCGTTTCGCACACGCACCTGGACCACATCGCCGCACTGCCCGTCTACGTCGCACGCCGACGCATGATGAAAATGGAACCGCCGACGATCTACGTGCCAATCGAGGGCGTCGAAGATGTGCGCCGATTTATGCAGATCATGCAACGGCTCGATCGCGGCCGCCAAATCGCCGAGATCATCGGCGTCGAACCCGGCCAAGAGATCGAACTCTCCCGCGAACTCGTCGTGACAGTTTTCGCCACCACGCACACGATCCCCTCGTGCGGTTTCGTGGTGTGGGATCGTCGCAACAAGCTCAAGGAAGAGTTTCTGGAACTCTCCGGCACGCAGATCCGCGACCTGCGTCTGTCTGGCACCGCAATCACGCGCGAAGTGCGTACGCCGATCCTCGCCTACACCGGCGACACCAGCCCCGCGGGCATCGATGGCTACCCGCCCGTTTACGAAGCCAAAGTGCTTATCACAGAACTCAGCTTCATTCGCGCGAGTCATCGCCGCGAGAAAATCCACAAGTTCGGCCACATGCACCTCGACGATTTCCTCGAACGTGCCGACCGCTTCAACAACGAACTGATCATCGCCGCTCACTTCAGCACGCGCTACCACACCGAGGAAATCCTACGCACGTTAGGCAACAAACTGCCCGAGAAACTGCAATCGAAAATGCGCCTCTGGGTGTAAATCACTCTTCGTTTAGCCGCGCCGCGCAGGCTTTGCGTAGCGAAGCGCGGGGGCACGAATCCGCAGTCGATATTGATAATTGATGACACGCACGCGCTCTTCTACGAAGACTCCGCGTCGCGGCTAAACAGGGAATGCGATATATGGCGATCGACACTCGCTACCGTGCTTCGGACTTGATCGCGTATGCCACGGCGTTGTTTGCCGCGGCGGGGTGCGATGGCGATAAACCTGCGACAATCGCGGCGGGCTTGGTCGAAGCGGACTTGCTCGGGCATACGACGCACGGGTTGCAACTGGCTGCCGCATACTTGGCGGAGTTGGCAAATGGCGGCATGTTGGCGCACGGCGAACCGCACGTGATTGCGGATCGTGGGGCGACGATCGCGTGGGACGGGCAAACGCTTCCCGGCGTTTGGCTGACTGCGAAGGCGGTCGATTTGGCAGTCGAACGGGTTGCCACGTATGGCGTCGTCACGGTGGTGATTCGGCGTAGCCATCACATCGGTTGCCTGGCGGCGTTTTTGCAACGGGCAACGGATCGCGGCTTGATGATTATCCTGGCTTGTTCGGACCCGGCCACGGCGAGTGTGGCTCCGTTCGGTGGGCGGAAAGCAGTGTTTACCCCGGACCCGTTTGCCGTGGGCATACCGACCGATGGCGACCCGATCTGGATCGATATCAGTGCGTCGATCACCACGAACGGCTTGGCGGGCAGGCTGAAACGCGAAGGCAAGCGGTTCCCCGGCGCGTGGGCGCTCGATGCGGCCGGTGTCGCAACCGACGATCCTGGCGTTCTTTTCGAGCAACCACCCGGCACGCTATTACCTACTGGCGGGGTCGATCACGGCCACAAAGGCTATGGGCTAGCGCTGATGGTCGAAGCTCTCACGCAAGGGCTAGGCGGGTTCGGCCGATCGCAGGCCCCGAGCGGTTGGGGGGCATCGGTCTACGTGCAAGTGACTGACCCGGCAGCGTTCGGTGGCTCCGAAGCATTTTGCCGCGAAACCGGCTGGCTGGCGCAAACTTGCCGTGAAACTCCACCGATACCCGGCGTTGATGCGGTCCGCTTGCCGGGGCAACACGGCCTCGCCCGCAAACGCTTGGCACTAGCGGAAGGCATCGCACTTTATCCGGGCATCCTGGCGGCGCTCGCCCCATTCGCGGCCCAATTCCACGTACCGGTTCCGACCCCGATAGATCCGAATTGACCGACGATACGCTCCCGACTATGGTGCTTCGCTTCCCGTAGCGAGATGTCCTGAAGGAGCCTGAACATGAGTGGCTGGCGTACTGTAGTGCTGCTGGGTGTGTTGGTCGGTCTGGGTATCGTGGGTTGTGGCAAATCGGAAGTGACCGACCAGCCGACGGAGACGGCAGTGCCTGCGGTGGCACCGTTGCAACCGGTTCCGGTGAAACGGAATGCGGCCGAGTACAACGTGCCGTTCGACGCGGCCACGGTTGCGATTGTACCCGAAGGTTTCGAGTTGCCCCCCGATAAAACATTTGCCGGGAAACCCGCCGCGAAACTCGCCGACGATGTACGCAAATTGTGGTCGAGCATCTCGCTAACCGACGATGCGGGCTTGCCCCTGACGTTGCGTACGAACATCGAAACCGAAGCGGGCACGTTCGAGATTACGCTGCACCCGGATGTCGCGCCGAACCACGTGAGGAACTTCCTCGCACTGACAAAAGTCGGCTACTTCGATGGCCTCGTTTTCGAGCGCGTCGTGCAACAAGTTTCCGTTTCCACCGATGGCACGCGCGCACCGTACGAGTTCATCACGGCCGGTTGCCCCGTCGGCGATGGCACGCCAGGCCGCGGACACTTGGGGTACTTTTTGAAGCCAGAAATCGGCGACATTACGCACGAGGAAGGCACCGTCGGCTTCTGGCGCGAAGACGCCGACGAATCGGCAGGCGTGCGATTTTACATCACACTTGGCCCCGCCCCGCTGATGGACAAAGAGTACACCGTCATCGGCAAAGTCACCCTCGGCCTCGACACGCTGCGAAAGATCGCCGACATGCCCACGAAAATGCCCGGTAGTGAACTGCCACTGAAGCCCGTCGCAATTCGGAAAGTGACCGCCAACCGCTAGAGACGGGAAGTTTGTTAGCCCGAATCGCCAGCGAGGAATAACCCGCAAGAACCCTCACGCCATGCCTCAATCCGGCCAGCCCGCAGCGTCAGCAAGGGGAACCCGCTGACAACTTCACGCAGTGTCTTTACCGTGGAAGTCCAACCCCTTGCTCGCGCAGCGGGCTGGCACGATTTTCCGGCCAGCCCGCAGCGCCAGCAAGGGGAACCCGCAGACAACTTCACGCACACTCTCGACCGTGGAAGTCCCTTGCTTGCGCTGCGGGCTGGCACGAGAAATCGGCGTTTCGCCGCGCAGGCTTTGCGAAGCGCGGGGCGGAAAACTCTCCGAACCAATTTGCATATCCAACACCGAGCCGATTCTCATCGCAGCCGCGACAAAATTTTTGTGCCTTCATCGATCAGACACACAACAGTAAAAACCGCTTCTTTACCGTCCGCTCTGACGCTACGGGCGGTTACCTCCACTCCGTATCCGCTCCGTTACGGAACCACCCTGCGCGACTCCGCTTACTGGTTCTCGACTTGGCTCATTGACCTGCGACGCAGCGAAAGCCCAGATCGTTGCGCCGGTTCGACGGTTCGTCCCTGCCGCGGTACGCCGACCGGCAGCTCCTGGCGACGCTGCGCCAGCTTCCGCCCCGGTATACCCGGAACGAGCCGGAACTATACAAATTATCACACCATTCCCACACGTTTCCCGACATATCCGATAAACCCCACGCATGAGGGTCCGACTTCGTATAACTCCCCACCGCACTCGTTCGCTCTAAATACGCACCTTTTGACTCCGTGCCATACAGGAAGTTACCATTACAGTTCGCCTTGTCGCCGTTTAGGCTGTCACCCCAATAAAACGCCTGCTTGTTCCCCTTACCGCCGCGGTATGCATACTCCCACTGGTCCTCGTTTGGCAGCTTGAAAGCAACCGCTTTGCCGAACGCTTTCGATACGCCTCCACGTGCATTCAGCTTCTTCAAAAACAACTGCGTATCGTCCCAACTCACCGTCTCCACCGGGAAATTGCCCGTGGCCATGCCTTGCACCCTGGCTTTGCCATCGCCCGATGCAGAGAAATAACTCGGGTTCTCGCCCATCACCGACTCCCACTCTTTCTGTGTACATTCCGTCTTTGCCAACCAAAAACCCTCAGTGGCAAATTCGTGCTCTTTTTCATCATCATTGCGATCTTTCTCGGTCTCCGGCGAACCGAGAGTGGCTTTGCCCTTCGGAATCCAGCAAAACACCATCTTCACGCCGTCGGCGATCTCGAATGAAACCTCGTCGCCGCCTTTGCGGGCGGCGACTTCCACCTCCACCAGCACGGCGTCGCCTGCGAGCGAGCCGATGGAATGCGGCGTCTGATGCTGATTTTCGGGCAGATTCGGGAACAGCGTTTTCGATTTCGGCGTGACTTCGCCCGCAATGTGGTTGACCAAGCCGTTCCAGGTGACGGTACCGCGTCGGTTCTTGGCTTCGCCGCCGAGCGCGCTGAGCACTTCGCTCATGAACAGCCCGTGGCCGTTGCCTGTGCCGGCGGCATCGGGGTGTTCGCGCGCCTTCTGGCCGTTGCTCGCTGCGAACAATGCCACCGTTTGCGCCTTCACTTTCACCGCGTGACCGTCGAGGCCGCTGCTCCCTTTGTTTGGATCCGGATCAACCCGACACGCATCGATTAAAAACAACGCTTTGCCAACTTTCGACGAACCGGCATCGGACAGCATCTCGTTGAACGCCACTTGCGTGGCCGAGTCGAGCGCGTTGCAGTCCCGCGTACAGAGAAACGGCTCGACTTCCTTGCCACCCGGCGGCTTGAACTGATGCCCGTGCCCCGAGAACGCCACGAGCAACGTGTCGTCTCCCGTGTCTTTTTTAACGATCGCCTGAAACGCCGCTTCGATCTTCGCTTTACTCGCGTTCTCGCCGACGAGTAAAATCGTCTGGAACCCCTTCTCTTTGAGTAAATCATTTAGCGAATTCGCATCGGCCTCGGCAAATTGCAGTTTCGGCAACCGCTTCGAGTCTTCGTATTTGTCGACGCCCACGATGAGCGCATACTTCACCGCCTTCGGCTTGGTTTCTTGGCCGATGAGTGCCAGCACGCAACCGAGTACGACGAGCAGAGCCACCGCAAAATTTCGGAGCGACATGGCGTGCATCCTGGGAACAGAATCAAGAATTTTTAACCGCAGAGTTCGCAAAGAGCGATGAGAAATCCAAATCATTTCTTCTCTGCGAACTCTGCGCCCATCGGCGGTTGATCTTTGTGTTTTGATATCCGTCCAGTGTAACGGATCCGGGTTCGGAATATGACAAAAATTCTGTCGCCTACACATTTTCTGGGAGTCAATAAGTTTACGACGAATTGACGTAAGTCGGAATTCGTGTTGTGCACGGACGTACTCAAAAGTGCGCCGAAATGACACAGAAAAGGCGCGCCGTGGCATACAAAGGGCGCGCAATGACACAGAAAAGGCGCATAGTGACCCAAAAAAGGCGCTATTTGCGCCGAGTGCCTGTCGAGGGGACATCGACGTAAGATCCGACAGGATCAGAGGATACCGCAAAAAAGCCGCGAACTGATAAGCGAATTGCGATCAAAAAGTGGCATTTTGAAGCGAAAAAAACACAAAAAACACGGTTTTTGAACTTTCGCAATGGTGACTTACGTCGAGTGTGAGAGCGGAGAAACACAAAGGTACGACCTGCGTCGTACCTTTGTGAGCATTTCTAAAACTGGTCGAGCCAGAAGTGATTACCGCGGTAATACTTCATTGGCGTCCAGAGTTCGTGCCGCCAGCCTGGCTCTTTGAACGCCGGGTACGCCATGTAGGCGGGCGGACGGACGTACGGGCTTCCCTTCGGCTCTGGGTACTGGGGGCTTTGTGCCGGCCAGTAGCTGTGCGGGAAGTAGTTGTACGGGTAGTAAAAGTATCGCGGCAACGGCGGCTCATCCGCACGTACGCGGTTTGCCGACCCGGCCATTACGACCGCGGCCAACGCCAAGACGACCAACTTCGGAATCCATGTTCGGCTCATCATCAACCTCCTTGTTGAACCTACCGGAATCATCGTCGCCACTGCCCCAATCGAATGACCCAGAGGCGGTTCGGTTTCGCTCGTTAGTGGAATTGCGGACGGTGCCACGCGAAAAACCTACAAAAACAGAGGTATCGTTGGAATCGGTCACGAACACGACTGTTTCCGCGCGACCGATCCGATTCGATTCCAGTTGCGATGGGATTCTTCCGACATGGCCGACCTCGAAGCCGACTTGGTGTACGACAACCCGCTGATTGCCCGTTACGCCGGCCGCGAAATGGCCGAACGCTGGGGGCCGTTGCGGAAGTTTCGCACGTGGCGTCGGCTGTGGCTCGCACTCGCCGAGGCACAACACGAACTCGGGCTGCCCGCCGCAGATGGCGTTTCGCCACGAATCGCACCCGGACAGTTGGCGGAGCTTCGAACGCACCTCGACGATGTCGACCTGAAACGGGCCGCGATCCACGAAAAGGCCAAACGGCACGACGTGATGGCGCACATTGCCACTTACGGCGAAGTTGCACCGAACGCGAAAGAGATCATCCACCTCGGCGCAACCTCTTGCTACGTGACCGATAATGCGGACTTGATCTTGATGCGCGAATCGCTGAACGCGGTCTGCGTATCGCTGGCGAACCTCATTGACTCGCTCGCCCGATTTGCGGATACGTGGAAGGACGAGCCGACGCTCGGTTACACGCACTTCCAGCCCGCACAACTCACCACCGTCGGCAAACGCGCAACGCTTTGGTGCTACGATTTCGTGCTCGATTTACACGAACTCGAACGCCGCCGCGACGAGCTGCCGTTCCGCGGCGCGAAAGGCACGACTGGCACACAGGCGAGCTTTCTGGCGCTGTTTCAAGGCGATCACGAGAAAGTGCGGGCACTGGATCGGCTCGTTGCGAAGAAAATGCAGTTTGAGCGGATATTCCCGGTAACGGGGCAGACGTACTCGCGGAAGATCGATTCGTACATCCTCGATGGGCTATCGGGCCTGGCACAATCGGCGCACAAATGGGGCACAGACTTGCGTTTGCTTGCCCACAAACAAGAAGTCGATGAGCCGCAGGAAGCCGAGCAAGTCGGCTCGAGCGCGATGGCGTACAAGCGGAACCCAATGCGAGCGGAACGGCTGTGTTCGTTGTCGCGGTTCCTAATGGGCCTTCCCGCGATGGCGGCCCAAACGCACGCCACGCAGTGGCTCGAACGCACATTGGACGATTCCGCAGCCCGCCGGCTGTACATCCCGCAAGCGTTCTTGTGTGCCGACGCCATCTTGCGCATCGCGCTCAACGTATCGAATGGCCTCGCTGTCAATCAGCCGATCGTGGCCAAAACCGTACGCGAGTTCCTCCCGTATATGGCAACGGAGAACGTCATGATGGCCGCCGTGGCGTCGGGGGCGGACCGCCAGCACATTCACCACGTGGTGCGCGAACATAGCTACGCCGTCACCGAACGCATCAAGCAGGGCATCGGCATCTCGACGGAGCTTTTCGACCGCCTCAAATCGGACCCGGCGTTCTCCAAAGTCGATTTCGAATCGATCTTGGTGCCTCGTCAATTCGTCGGCCGCGCGCCGGAACAAGTCGTCGAGTTTATCGACACGGAAGTGACACCGATCCGTAAACGTTACGCCGATTCGCTCGGGCAAACTGCCCAACTTCGCGTCTGAGATCGTTCCAATTATGCGAACTGCTGCTTGAAAAATGTGCGTAATGCGCAGTTTGGGATAATTGTGCGTACCGAACAAATTTTACCGATCCGCTTGCAATTCAACGCTTGTAACGATTATGCGCATTTTAGTGGTTGAAACTCGCTCGCTTGTGTCTACTATTGTTACTCTCTGGCACCATGTGGACGTTGCCGGACGTTTTGCACACTCAAGGAGTCTCAGCTTGATGTTCTCCACCTCACTGACAGCACTCGCGCTGTCGACCTTGTTGGCGTCGGGAATTCCTACACCGGCGACATGGCAGCCCGATTACCGTTCTGCGGTCTTGCGAGCCGCCACCGATAAGAAACCGCTGGCGGTGTTCTTGGTGAAAGACGACGCGGCCGTGAAGGCGATTCCCGCCGATGCACTCGACAAGTTGAAACGCGAATACGTCGCGGTGATCGTCAACACGGAGACGGCCAGCGGCAAGACGCTCGCCACGTCGTTCGAGATGACGGAAGGACTCGTGATCAGCGACCGAACCGGCGAGAAGCAAGCGTTCCGCCATGTGGGTTCGATCCCCACGACCGACCTGCCTTCTACGCTCGAACGCTTCGCACACGTCAGCCACGTTGTGACCGCCACGGAGACACAAGGCATCGTCGTCTATGCCGAACCGCCGACTCCGGTCTACTCACCGGCCGCCATTTACTATCCCCAAGCGACGCGACCCACGCCGATTCGAAACATCGTCGGTGCAACGTTGAATGTCGTCGGAGCGATCATTCCCGGCGCACCCGTATGCCGGACCTGACCGAAGTAACCATTTGCCAGCCGGTTCGGCTGGTTCGCTCACCATCATTGTTTCGCTAGCTAGGAAATGCTTCTGGAAGCCGATGCGGATCTCTTTCGTGTCGGCGGCCTTCAAAACGGCCTCGTTCGCACGGTTTAACAACTGGCGTTCGAGATCGGGCTGGAATCGCTTCACCAGTTTCTGCACCGTTTCGCCAATCGTGCGTGCGGGCAGGCCGTTCATGCCCAACGTCCGCTCGACGATGATGCGGTCCACGAAGACATCGGCGTGCGTCACGCGAAAACGCACCACCAGTTCGGGAACGACCGTTCCCGGCTTGAATTCGAATCGATTTGTCGCTTCGCATTGCAGCCGAACCCCTGCCGTCGCACGGGCGCGGGTTTCGGTGCTCAGCAAGCGGAAGCCAGACTTCCAGAGTTGTTGTTCGAAGTTCAGTTCCACCAACGTGCTAATCGTCGCATCGAACGTCATTCGCCCCGATTCTTCCGACACCATGTTCGACAGGGAAAGCATCATCGTGTTTTCTGTGTCGCGGGCCCGATCTTTAGCCGGTGCCAATGGCCATCGTTGCAGAGGTCACGCTGCGTTTCGAGCCAATACCGGTGGAGTTTGACTCCGACAGTCACTACACGTTGTTTGTCCCAATTCTCGTGCGTTTCCACCAACGGCTTCGGCATATGCTCGATTAGCAGATCACGGACCAACACCGTCAAAGCAGGATCGACCGGTGGTAGCGATTGTGCTGTTGCGATATGGGAAGTGATTACAACGAAGAGAATTTCAAAGTGTCGGCTCACGGTGGGCACTCCATTGGGAGGATGATCGCACCCGCTATTCGACGCTTGCCCGCGTTGCTTAAAAGGATGACGCGATTTTCGTTGAAACTTGCACCGCAAGCGGTGCGTTTCTGAGCTTTACATGCACTTGCGTACGACGCCGACGAGTACGCCGAGGATCTGAATATCGTTGACTTTCGGATCGACGCGAATTGCGGTCATAGTGCTGTTCATCGGTACGAGTTCGACGAAATCCTTTCGCTGATAATATTTCTTCAGCGTCATCGCTCGATCGACCATCGCGACGACTTTTTGACCGTTGTCGGCGGTTTCTTGGCGACGGATTAGCACGTAATCACCATCGGCGATCTGGCCCTCGATCATTGATGTGCCACGCACTTTGAGGGCATAGACGTTCTGCATCGGGAACAAATCTTTGAGTTCCAGACGCTCGTTTTGTTCGACGGCCTCGATCGCTTTACCCGCCGCAACGATGCCGAGAAGCGGGATGCTGAAGCCACCGATCGAGACGCCTTCGATGGTGATTCCACGCGACAATTTCAGGTTACGTGTGATTTTTCCTTTCTTTTCGAGGGCGCGAAGGTGACACATCACCCCATTCGGCGACTTGATTTCAAACGCCCCGCAGATGTCGCGGATCGTGGGTGGGTAGCCCATGTTCTGGATGTGCTCGCTGATGTAATCCAGAATGAGCTTCTGTTTTTCCGTAAGTGGATTCTGTTCGTTCATCGCCATTTCCGTGTTGGTGTGAGGGTAACGAAGAGGTGTCAATCCACAGAACTGAACACCCTTCGACTGTGTAAAGAAGTATATTACACAACCGTCCACTAATAAACGAGATTTGTGCGAAAAACTTCGCTTTCCTCATCGGAAACGTAATTTAGCGATGTCGAACCGGCATGCCCCAATGGGAGATTGCGTGGAATCCGAACGTCCAGTATGGTTTTCCGAAGCGATGAACGGCCTGCTCAGTCGGGTCGAACTTCCGCCGAGCGTGATTGCAGAGGCGGTTCGCGACCTGCTTTCTGGCCGCGTCGACGATGCGTTTGCGGCGAGTTTTCTGACGGCGCTACGCATGAAAGGCGAAACGGCGGGGGAGATTGCCGGGGCAGCGACGGCACTACGCGAACAGATGATTCGGCTCGAACCCAAATCGCGACCCGTGCTCGATACGTGTGGTACCGGTGGCGACGATAGTGGTACTTTCAACATCAGCTCGGCATCCGCTATCGTTGTGGCGGCAGCGGGGTTGACCGTCGTGAAACATGGCAACCGCGCCGTTTCGAGCCGGTCTGGTAGTGCCGATGCTTTTCGCGAACTCGGCCTTGCAATCGACTCGGGTGTCGAGTGGTCGCAACGCTGTTTGGACGAACTCGGGTTCGCGTTCTGCTTCGCGCCACACTTCCATAGTGGCATGGCGAATGTCGCGAAACTGCGACGGAATCTCGGCATTCGCACCGTGTTCAACCTGCTCGGCCCACTCGCGAACCCTGCTTCGGCGGAGTTCCAGCTCCTCGGTGTTGGCAAACCCGAACTGCTCGACCCACTCGCTGGGGCCATTGCAAAACTCGGGACCACGCGCTCAGTATTGGTGTCGGGCCACGATGGCCTTGATGAAGTCACGTTGGCGACCGCCACACGGGTGCGAATCGTCGAAGGCACGACGATCCAAGAACGCGAGTGGCACCCGCGAGACTTCGGTTTCTCCATCGAATCGCTCAATAGTATCCGTGCCGAAGATCCCGCGGCGAGCGTGGCCATCATTCGTTCCGTGTTCGCAAACGAAGATGGACCCGCGCGGCGGATCGTTCTCGTCAACGCGGCGGCGGCACTTTGGACGGCCAACAAAGTGGCTACGCTTAAGGACGGTGTGGCACTCGCCGCGTCTGCAATTGATACATGGGCGGTGCGAAACCTGTTGGAACGGTTGAGCCAGATACGGTAAAATGCGGTGTCGCCCCCTCAAGCACGGATACCGTCATGCCGCGAAAAGTCATCCTGATCGCCGATCCGGGCATCGATACCGCCTTCGCAATCGCGCTAGCACTCCACGACCCGAGCCTCGATGTCGTGGGGTTAATCCCCTGTGCCGGGAACGTCTCGGCGGAGCAGGCGTCGGCGAATGTCCTTGTGCTGATCGATCAACTCGAACCGCAGAAGTGGCCGCGCACAGCCACCGCGCTGCCGATGAAATACGAGCGCGACGGCACGGCCCTGCACGGCCCTGGTGGCCTCGGTGGCGTGCAGTTTCCTGTCACCACCAAGCACCAGCATCCGACTGCGGATAAAGCGATTATCGACCTCGTTCGGCAAGACCCACGCGAAGTGTCGATCATCTGCCTCGGCCCCGCGACGACTTTGGCGCAAGCGTTTATTCGCGATCCGGAACTGCCACGGCTGATCGATCGCGTCGTCATTGTCGGTGGCACGCACCGCGAGCCGGGCAATGCCGCACCGATGGCGGAGTTTCACTTTTGGCTCGATCCCGATTCCGCACGGCGGGTGTTGCGCTCCGCCGCCGACCCGATCTTGATCCCACTCGATGTGACGCGGAAACTGGTACTTTCGCCTACGGAGTTGCTCGAACTGCCGAACCCGGATTCGCGAACTTGCCAGTTCTTGCGGAAGGTTGTGCCGTACGGTATCCGCGCGAGTTCTCACCTTTACGGCATCGAAGGGTTCCACCTCAAAGACGTTCTCGGCATCGCCGCTCTTGCGCTGCCTGGTTCGATTAGTACGCAGCCGAAAGTCGTTGATGTCGAAACGAGAGGCGAACTCACGAGCGGAATGATCATCGTCGACGAGCGAAAGAGCGGTAGTGCCACGCCGAATTGCTCGTTCGGTATGGGAGCCGCCATCGGCGAAATCCGCCAATGGATCGAGCGCGTGCTCAAATCAGCCCCATAAAACGCCTCTCATAATTGACGTAAGTCCGAATTGCGAACAGTCCAAAACCGTGTTTTCGGGTGTTTTTTCGTCTCAATAAGCCCCTTTTTGATCGCAAATCGCGTCTCGGTTCCGGGCGATTTTGGCGTATCTCGCACTCATTACAGGGTTTGCGGCGAGGGCCGTTATTGAGACACTCGCGGGAAGTACTGACCGTTTCGCGTCATTTTGCGACCAAAAATCGACCGTGCGCGCCTTTTCTATGTCACGGCGCGCCTTTTCTGTGTCATTTCGCGACACTTTGGAGTACGTCCGTGACAGTGGGCAAAAGTCGACTTACGTCAATTAAACGCAAACTTATTGACTTCGGGAAATCGTGTGGGTGAGGTGAAATTGATCCGAACGCAGGTTGTTGTTTTGCAAGTCGAAACGAATTAAGGGTTCACACGAGCGTACCGTTGGCGTATCTTCGCTGACACGGCTTTTCCTTGTACACTCATCGGGCGCGAACATGGCTCTCTCTCGTATGGCACGACCTTTCTTCCTCGCTGCGACGGTCGCGGTAGTCATTTCGGTGGCACTCGTCGCGCAGTCGGCGAAGCCGAGCGGGGCGAAGATGGCCGAGGCCGCGAACGCGTTTCTCGGTACACTGCCGCCGGAACTTCGCAAGAAAGCGATGTTCGAATACGACGATCCACACCGCGAAGCGTGGTACTTCACGCCTCAACAGGACAAGCAAAAGAACTTCACCCGCAAGGGCGTTCGCATAGAGGAGATGAACGCTGAGCAGAAGTCCGCCGCGATCGCGATTTTGAAATCCGGACTGAGTACGAAGGGCTACGAGCAAGCAACGACGATCATGAGCCTCGAAGGCATCCTTCGCGATTTCGAAGGCACCACCGGTGCGATGACGCGCAACCCGAGCTGGTACTTCGTGAGTATCTTCGGCGAACCGTCGAACACTGGCAAATGGGGCTGGCGACTCGAAGGGCACCATATGTCGATCAACTTCACGCTCGAAAAAGGCGAAGTCGTTGCCGCATCACCGGTGTTGTTCGGCTCAAACCCCGCCGAAGTGAAATCGGGCGACAAGAAGGGCCTACGAACTTTACCGGAGATCGAAGATTTGGCTAAGGAGCTGATTCAATCGTTGAACGACACGCAGGTGAAAACCGCGAAGCAGGCGAAACAGTTGCCGGAAATCAAGGAAGGCCAAGCCGATGCGGCCGTTGGCGAGATGGTCGGCATTGCTTCGAAATCTTTGACGGCCGAACAGCAAGCGACGTTGTGGAAATTGGTCGAAGCGTATGCGAATCGCCTGCCTGGCGATGTCGCAGCCGACGAACTCAAGCGGGTCAAAGACGCGGGTGTGGGGAACGTCCATTTCGAGTTCGCCGGGGACACTGCACCGGGCAAAGGCTACACCTACCGCGTCCACG
>JANXNT010001145.1 GCA_025353985.1 Limnoglobus sp. | reverse complement strand
AAAACGGTTCGATTTACCCCGCCCGAAGTACATCCTCTCGCGGAGCGAGAGGGCCACATAATGCCGACATTCACGCCATCACGGTTTCTTCGGGGCCATCGGCTTCGCAGGGTATTCGCCGAGTTCGATATCGATCGATTGCAGGTTGTCGCCGCGTCGGACTTCGAGCCGGATCTTCGATCCGGGCTTCGTGCGTTTCATGAAATCGCGGAAGCCATTGATGCTGTAAATCGGCTCGCCGTCGATGAAACTTACGAGGTCGTCGACCTTCAAACCGGCTTTTGCGGCAGGCGAATTGGGGAACACATCGTCAATGTAAGGCGGCGTGCGATCGAGTACGTTTGGCACGAACACGATGCCGTGATAGCCACCGATACCGATGACGATGTCTGGGCGTTTCACGGGCTTATACTTGCCTTGCATCCCGAGTTCGACGAATTTCGCGAGGCCAATTTTCACCGTCTTGTCGCCATCCTTCACGTCGACTTCGGCACCGATGGGGATCGCGTAGTTCATCCAGGTTTCGCTTTGCGTGTTGCGAATTTCCTTACCAATGACTCCGAGTAGATTGCCTTTGCGGTCGGTGAGTGCCCCGCCACCCGCCCCTGGGTTGTTCGTAATCGCATCGACGATGTAGACATCGCCGGTGTACGGGAAATCGAAGATCCCGCGTCGCCCGTGCATCTTCGTGTATGCGGCCACCACGCCGCGCTGCACGGTCATCGCTTCGTCGCGCATCGCGATTTCGAACGAGTTGCTGAACCCGAGAACCCAGTCGCCCGGTTGGGCACGCGGTCGCTTGAGTTCTTCGGCAAACGAGAAATGTTCGAGTTCCAACCCCGTCGGCTCGTCGATCTTTTTCCCCTCAACGCGGAGTTTCAAAATCGCCGCATCGAGTTCGGGTTCGGTGACCAGCACCGTGGCTTTCAGTTTCCGTCCGTCGTACAGGTGTACGACGATCTCGGCCGAATCGAGCATCTGGCTCGCCGACGTCAGGATGTGGCCATCGGCCGAGATGACGATGCCCGTGCCGTAATTCGACACGCCGCGAAAGCCACCCGCGCCGAACAGTTTCACGAGCTTCTGGTTCACCTTCTCAGATACCGCGTAGAACGGGTCGGCCGCCATCGCCGTCGTGGCCGCCATCGCGAGTATCGTCGCCGTCAGCATTCGCATGATGTTCATCTCACTTCTTCATGTTGAACGATGCAAAATTCAGTCGGCCGTAGTTCTTGTCGCCGAAACGAACATCGACGCGGTGCGGCAATTGTCGCCCTTCGACGGTTTTGTAGTCCGAGAAAAACAGTTCGCAGGGGTCTTCTTCGCGAAGCACATATGCCTCGCAGGCGAGCAGTTTGCGGTCGGTTTGGCTGAAGAACCACTTGCACTCGATCGAGGCATGTTTCGTCCGCAACACTTCGCAATCGACGCGCTGCTTCGACCAATCCTCCACCGGACGGCCATCGAGGTTTGGCGGGTAGATGGGCTCGGTGCCGCCGTGCGAGACGCCGAGTTCGAACGCCTTCGAGGTTGGCCCCATCGCGAGTAAACGACGGTACTGATAGAGTGCCGCGAGCAGCCCACCGCTATTATCGGGCACCTGAAGTTGGGCCGGGCCGTTGGCCCCATCGAGCGGGTGGTACACGAACTCGACGTTCATCGTTAGCTTCGCTTCGGGGTTGCCATCGGCGGCTTCGCCGGCGATCAGCGTCAACGGGCCACGACGTTCGTTCGCATCGAACGAGCCGCTAATCGCCCAGTTGCCGGGGAAGCCCGTGAAGTCGCCATGCTTGGTGAAGGCTTCCCAAAGTTGCTTCTGGCGTAGGTCGTTGAAGTAATAATTCGCGAAGCCCTTCTTCTCTTTGAACAGCTTCATCGCGGGCGATTTCTTCGCGCGTTCCTTGGCGGGGTCGGGTCGTTCGGGTTGCGGTGGCTTCGGCTGCGCGGCCGCATCGACGGGTGCATCTTTCAAACCCATCAGGCGAACGAGCACATTCTTGCGGGTGTTATCGCGGCGATAACTCAGCGGCATTCGCCACTCGCTCGGGAAGATGCCGAGGATGTTCTTGTACTGGTTCGTGCTCGTGAGCGGGCGGCCCGCGAACGAGATGATCTTGTCGCCGGGCTTGATCCCACGACGAAACACGTCGGCTTCGTCGAGGATCGTGCCGAACTTCATTTGGTTAAGTGCGCCGTCTTCGTTTTCGGTCTCGATCGTGGCCCCGAGTGTGGCATGATCGGTGTCGATTCCCGAATAGAAGTGGCCGAGGAAGTTCTTGATCTGGTTGATCGAGATCGCGTAACCGACGCCGGAGTTCACGCGGCCCCGTTTGTCGAACGAACCGCGGCCGTTGATGCCGATGAGTTCGGCTTTCATGTTGAATAATGGCCCGCCCGAGTTACCCGGATTGATCG
>JANXNT010001138.1 GCA_025353985.1 Limnoglobus sp. | reverse complement strand
GATCGCCCCTTGCGGCCCCCACAACACGGTGGGTATGACACCCAGGGAAATGATCAGCGATGCGACCACACCCGCGAGGGCACGCGTGTCCCGCTTCAACAAAAAGTACAGCACGAGGTACGCAGGAATCACCTTGAGTGCGATCGCCGCACCGAGCCAGACGCCCGCACGGAAGCGATGTTTTGCGGCGGAGGCCGCGAACATTCCCGCGATCATCGCTACGAGAAGTAGGTTGACTTGCCCGCGTGCCAACGTGTAGCCGATGCCGCCGACGCAGACGTAAACCGGCACGATGCGGGCGTACCACCAGCGCCGTGTGCCGTGCGGTTCGTCGGGCAATATCGCGGACGCTAGCCGGTGAACCGCGAACGCAACGCAGCCCAAACTGAAGGCGTACCAGACCGCCACCGACACCGCGAACGGCAGGAAGCCCGCACGGGTTTCGCCCTCTGGCGGGTCCGCGAGCGGGGCCATGAAAATGGCGAACGGCGCGGGGTAACAGTAGTGCCAGCCGCGATCGTCTTCGACTTGGAAAAGATCCTGCCCCGCACGCACCGCCCACGCGGCCCGTGCATACACGCCGAAATCGGTTTTGCGGTCACGCTGAAATGCCGAGCGAATTTCGATCATCGCGCCGAGCAACAGAAACAGCACGCCGAACAGCACGAGCGCAGTTCGTTCCCACACTCGCAGTCGGTTCCCAATCATGCCGATTCATTCCGTGGTGGAGCGGTACCGATTACACTTATCGGCACATTCGCAACCCAATGTGAAACCGAAACGTCTGCAGAAGATACACCAATCGCACAACGCAGGTAAACGGCAAAGGCGACCGGGGACTGCGAAAATAAGCACCTGAATTCATTGTCCCATTTGGGCATTGATCGCAAACGAAAACAAACATTAACCGCAGAGTACGCAAAGCTCGCAAAGAAGAAAAATGATGTGTTGGTTCACACGGGGGAGCCGCTTTTTTGCTTAAATTTGAACCGTACGGAAATCACGAATTCTTACTCCGCGTTGTCTGCGAACTCTGCGGTTAAA
>JANXNT010001110.1 GCA_025353985.1 Limnoglobus sp. | reverse complement strand
TTGCGGCATCTGCGCGGCCGCGAAACGCACACGAAGGACAAGCCCGTTCACATGCGAGGCTGCTGGGTACTCGACCGGATTCTGTTCCCCGCCGACCTGCTATTCGGCGACGCGCCAGTCGAAGAAATACCCCCACCGGCGAAGAAGCCGCGTGCCCCCCGTAAGAAGCCGCAATAACCCGTAGGATCACGCGATGCCGAGGGCTTTCTTCTTGTCGACGATGAACGGCATGTGGTTGTTGATGTGGTTGATGCTCATCTGAATGATCTTTTCGAGCGTCACCGGCCCCTTCAGGCTGTGCATTCCGGTCCGTTGCAATTGCTCCGGCGTCAGCTTCCCGATAATCCGACCCATGGCCGTGCGCGTGGCATCAATCACCGCGAGTTCTTCGCCGATGTCGCGATCCTGATAGTGCAGTTCCTTCGCGAACAGATTCTCGTCGGCAGCCAGAAACGGCGGGTTGTCGAGCGCCAGAATGCGCTTCATTCGCTCGACGAGGATCGGGTCGAAGTCCGCAAGGTGCGCAACGACTTCGAGCGTGCTCCACTTGCCCACCACGGGGCGAGCAATCAGTTGTTCGTGCGTCATTCCCGCAACAGCCGCCCGCAGATCGGTGGCCCCTTTGAGGTACGAAGCAGCATATTCCACGGAAGTCGGCATGAGATTCTCCGGTTGGGGGTCGTTTACCTTCGCTCCGCGTCTTGCACGCCGAGCATGACCCCGGCGAGACCGAACGGGGCGATCGTGTTGCGGGGCCACTGACTACTGTATGTTTTAGCCAAATCGAGTTTGCCGTTTTTCAGCGCGGTGTGCCGTGCCAATTGCAGGCGGCCCCAGGCGTGGCCGAGGCGGAACTTCTTGAAATCCGCGAGGTCAGCCGGTATCTCGGCGGCTTCGTCGGGTGGTTGCTGGCCGCGATCCGCGGCGAGTTTGTTCCGCAAAATTTCGGCCCGTGCCCATGCCTTCAAGCCATCGTCGGAGATGAGTTTCGCGAAGTCGTCAGCCTGATCGGCCACGCCGGCGCGGGCGGCGGATTGCGCCAACCGCACGAGCGTGATCGGGGGAATCGATGCGTCTTTCTTTTTGCCTTCTGCGGCCGCGATTCGCACCGCCTCATCGACGAACTCGCCGGGCTTGTCGGACCACTCGGCCGCGAGCGCCAAGGCACGCAACCGCGAATCCGCACGCCCGGGCCGCGTGGCAATCGCCTTCGCTTCGGACGGGTTGTTTTTCAACATCTGGAACGCGGTGTACGCCTGCCGTGTGCCATCGGAAATTTCCCCCGTCGACGTCGGTGCCGATGCGAGCGATGGCCCCTTGATCGGCGGATCGAGCGCGAGCCACAACGCCTGTGCGGAGACCGGCGTCGGGGCCGGTTTCAGCGTTCCCGGCGCGAGGGCTTTTTGCAGCTTTTCGCCGATCTCCTTCGCGGTCGCCATCTGACCGGCTCGCAGGCATTCCAGGCCGATTTGCGCCTCGGCTTCGTACTGTTCGAGTTCCGCAAACGCAGCGGGCAGGTTCGAACGTAACACTTCGATTTGGTTCACTTTCAACAGTTCGCGAGCCGCTCGGCGAAACACGGCGGTACGCAGTTCGAAGTCCGCACGCGAACTTTGCAGCCCCTGCACCACGCGGCGAAACTGACCCTGCACGCCTTCTTCCTCGGCTTTGCTCGGCCGCACTTTCGCACGCGAATTCCCGCTCTGTTGCGGTAACCACGTGAGTTTCCGTTGGTCGATGACATCGACGCCTTCGCCGCCGAGCATTAGCACCGCCACCGCGAGTTCGCCGTAAAGCATCTCGCGCTCGGCGGTCTTCGGGGCGGCATTCAGGTCGGCAATTGCGGCGTTGAAGAACTCGACCGCACGATCGCGATCCTTCTTGTCTTTGCCTGCACGCGCCTCGAATTCGCCTGCGGAAAGTCGCAACGTGGCACGGTAAAGTGGCAGGTCTTTCAGCTCGTCGGCATCGATCGCCTTCGCGATATCGTCGATGATTCGCAGTTCTTTCGTCTCCGTGCTGCGTCGATTCCGCATGATGACCATCGTTGTCATTGCGGTGATCGCGAACAGCACGACGGCAGCGATCTTCACGTAGAACGAGGTTGGCCGCGGCTCGTATTCTTGCTTGAATACGCCCGTTTGACGGAGCGCTTCCCCGGAAACCATGCGGGCTTGTTTCGCATCGGTAACGCCTTCGAGTTCTTCGACTTTCGCCTGACTGGGCCGACCGCCCAGGCTGTCGCGCCAGTCGGCTTTTTTGAGTTCCTTCTGTTCCGGCACCTTCTGGCGATGTTTGCAATCGGGGCAAAGTGTGTTCTTGCCTTGCGTCAGCCAGGGCACTTCCCAGGCGAAATCGCAGATGGCGCACTTCATGTTAATGATGCGCGCATCGACGGGCACGTTGCTCGCGGCATCCGGATCGTCGGCAAACGCCTGCGCGGCCGTCGTTTCAGCATCGATCTTCGCGGGTGCTTTGACAACGGGCTTCGGTGCGCCGTTCGCCGATGGCGTCACCACGAATAGCTTGCGGCAGTCCTGATTCGCGCAGGTCACCTTCTTCCCGACGAAGTCGTCCTTCAGCCGGTATGGCTTGTCGCAGAAGGGGCACTTGGCGTCGATCGCCATATGGGGAGTCCTGGCAGATGACGGGAGAACAAACCGACGCAAGGTCGTTCTACGCATTATGACCGCACACCCCACGCACGGCAATCACGTTTTTGACGGGTCCGAGTCGACGTAAGTGCGAATTGCAAACGCTCCAAAACCGTGTTTTCAGATGTTTTTTCGTCCCAAAATGCCACTTTTTGATCGGTTTTCGCGGATGCGTTCTGGCTTATTCTGCCGCAACTCACACTCATGTCGTGGGTTACGCCGAAGGCAAGTCGATTGGCACTCGGCGCAACTACCGTCCTTTTCGGGTCACTATGCGCCCTTTCTGTGTCATTGCGCGCCTTTTCTATGTCACGGCGCGTCCTTTCTGTGTCATTTCGGCGCACTTTTGAGTACGTCCGTGCAGGTCGCACAATTCCGACTTACGTCAATTCGTCGAGAACTTTGTGACTTTGCCAAATCGTGTGGGTGCTGCCAAATCGGGATTCGTTTCGCCGCGCCGCGACGGCGTGAACTGACGTGAAATTCACATTGCGATCCGACACATCAACCCCGCGCTTGGCTCCGAAGACTACGCGTCGCGGCTAAACGGGACGGGCGTAATCTTCCGAGTGGCGGGATGGAGCGGTGGGTGGTACGATGGAGCAAATCTTCCCCATGAGACTGCGGAGATTCCAGTGGCACCAACCATGCAAGAACTTGGCATCGATCAACTCAGCCCGGAGGATCGCCTCGCGGTGGCGAATTCGATCCTGGAGAGTGTCGCTTGCGAGGTCGAGGCGGCCCCGCTCCCCGCAGCCCAGCGGATCGAGTTGGAACGCCGGTTAGCCGACAGCATGGCCCGGCCGGACGCGGTCGTGCCTTGGGAGACCGTTAAGGCTCGGGCGTTGGCGAGGACGCGAACGTGAGCTTGCCGATCGTACCGCGTGCCGAAGCAGAGGCGGAATTCGACAGGGGTTCGGGTGAACAATTTCCGGATGGGTTTCGTGTATTTCGTTTGTTTCGTGGTGAATTCGGGGTTGGTGCGATGATGTGTTGCGTTTTGAGGGCTTCCCTCGCTAGCGCGTCGGGCTAACAAGATTGTTAGCTAGCGAGGGGAACCATATTGAATCGCGATACGGTCTGCGCATCAATCCGTTAGCTTCGCCAACGGAAATGAGCCGAGGACGGATAGCGTGTCGCAGAGGTCTTCTAATAGCACTAGCGCTTTCTTGATCTTGGGATCTTCGCGGTGGCCTTCGAAGTCGACGAAGAATACGTATTCGCCTTTTGCGTCGCGGTACGGGAACGACTCGATCCAGGTGAGGTTGATCTTGTTGCCTTTGAAGATCTGCAACACGTCCGAAAGTGCGCCGGGATTGTGGCGAATCTGGAACATGAGTGCGGTTTTATCGGTGCCGGTTTTCGCGCTATCGTTGGCTCCAATCACTGCGAAGCGCGTCTCGTTGTTCGCGTAATCTTCGATGTTGCTATACAACACTTCGATGCCGTAACGCACGGCGGCCTGACGACTTGCGACGGCGGCGGAGTTCGGCGATGTCGTGGCCAGGCGTGCGGCGTCGGCGGTACTTGCGACTTCGTGCAACGACGCATGGGGCATGTTCTTGCTGAGCCAATTGCGACACTGCGACAGCGCTTGCGCCTTGCTGTAAATATGCTGAATTTCGGTCTGTTTGCAGTTCGCCAATAGGTTGTGGTGAACCATCAGCCGAACTTCGGAGCAGATCTTCACGCTCGGGTGACGGATGAACATATCGAGCGTGTCGGCGATGCGGCCATCGGTCGAATTTTCGAGCGGAACGACCCCGAGATCGACGTGCTTGCGGCTGACTTCTTCGAACACGGCCGCGATCGACCCGACCCGCATATAGTCCACCGCTTCGCCGAAGCGTTCGAGTGCGGCAATGTGGCTGTAACTATATTCTGGCCCGAGGAATGCGACTTTCTGCACTCGCTGAAGTGCCCGCGAGCCGCTGATGAGTTCGCGGAAGATCGACTTGATCGTCACTTCCTGGAGCGGGCCTTTGCTCGATGCGAGAATGTTCGCAAAGACTTCTTCTTCGCGTGCGGCGGAAAAGACTTCGCCGCCATGTTCGGACTTCACCTTGCCGATTTGTGCCGCGACCGAGGCGCGTTTGTTCAGAAACTCGAGTATCGTTTGATCGAGTTTGTCGATCTGCACGCGCAGCGCTTTGAGGTTGGCGGCAGACTTTTCTGACGTTCCGTTATCCGGCTTACGCGACATGGATTCGCAACTCATCTAAAAGGCATTGGTGAGTATAATCCGTCACAATTTAGTTGTGCGGTGGTCAACCGTCAACGAAAGACCGACATTTGCCGGTAATTGTAACCCGTTTCGGTGCGGGTTGTTCGGTTGTCGTAGCCCTACTCACTCCGCGACAGGATAGCGAATTGGGTTTGACTGCGGATAAATTGCGTGAGATGGTTTTTTGCTATCCTCTCGCGGAGCGAGAGGGCTACTTGAATACCATGTGCCAAACTGGCAGTGAGGACGGGAATCGCAGCGAAATTGCGGTCGCTTTTGCAGAATGGGTTTGGCTTAATATATTATTGGCAATGCAGTTACGGAATATCGAAGTCGGCGGATTGCAGTTGGCATTGCTTTTGCACTTAGTCCGTTGGCTAAAAATCGCGAATTGCTCAGTTCACCAGACACTAACATCAACCGAATGGCCGATTTGCCATTCTCACGGAGAACCATCAGATGGCGGAAGAAAAAATTATCGGGATCGACCTCGGCACGACGAACTCCGTCGTCGCTGTTATGGAAGGTAACGAAGCGAAAGTCATTGCGAACCAAGAAGGCAACCGCATCACACCCAGCGTGGTAGCGTTCGCCAAAGACGGCAATCGTCTCGTCGGCGACCCGGCGAAACGACAGGCGATCACCAACCCCGCCCGCACGATTTATTCGATCAAGCGGTTCATGGGCCGACGCCACTACGAAGTCGAATCGGAAGAGAAACTCGTCCCGTACAAGATCGTTGGCGGTAAAGACGAACTCGTGAAGGTCGAAATCGACTCGAAGAACCACACGCCACCCGAAATTTCGGCGATGATCCTTCGCAAGTTGAAGGAAGCCGCCGAGGCGTACCTCGGGCACACCGTCCGCAAGGCCGTGATTACGGTGCCCGCGTACTTCAACGACTCGCAGCGTCAAGCGACGATCGACTCCGCCGCCATCGCCGGGTTCGACACCGAATGGGAAATCGAAGACCCGAAGACGGGCAAAAAGAACAAGCAGCGGATGCGGATTATCAACGAGCCAACGGCGGCATCGCTGGCATACGCGATGGACAAAAAGAAAGACGAAAAGATCGCAGTGTTCGACCTCGGTGGCGGTACCTTCGATGTGTCCGTTCTCGAAGTCGGCGAAGACGGCGTGTTTCAGGTTCGTTCGACCAACGGCGATACGCACCTCGGTGGCGACGACTTCGACCAGGTGTTGATCGATTACATCGCGTCGGCGTTCCAGAAGGAAAACGGCATCGATCTGCGGAAAGATCAGATGGCACTTCAGCGCCTAAAGGAAGCCGCCGAACGCGCGAAGAAAGATTTGTCGCAGCAGCCGAACACGGACATTAACTTGCCGTTTATCACCGCCGACGCGACGGGGCCGAAGCACCTGATGCTGTCGGTCAGCCGTTCGCAGTTCGAAGGCATGGTCGAGCATCTCATCGAGCGTTGCAAGAAGCCAGTGCTGACCGCGCTGAGCGATGCGAGCTTGAAACCGAGCCAAATCGACGAGATCGTCATGGTCGGCGGGATGACGCGGATGCCACGGGTTCAGCAACTCGTGAAAGAGATTTTCGGCAAAGAAGGCCACCGCGGCGTGAACCCCGATGAAGTCGTGGCGATCGGTGCCGCAATCCAGGGTGCGCAGTTGTTGCTCGGCAGCAAGTCCGAATTGCTTTTGCTGGACGTCACGCCACTTTCGCTGGGTATTGAGACGCTCGGCGGGATCATGGACGTGATTATTTCGAAGAACACGACGATTCCGAAGAAGGAACAGAAGGTCTATTCGACCGCCGCCGACAGCCAGCCATCGGTACTGGTGGAAGTCTATCAGGGCGAGCGCCCGATGAGCCGCGACAACAAAAAGATCGGCGAGTTCCACCTCGATGGCATCGCCGCCGCCCCCCGTGGTAGCCCACAAATCGAAGTGACATTCGACATCGACGCCAACGGCATCTTGAACGTGTCCGCGAAGGATAAAGGCACGGGCAAGGAAAACCAGATCCGCATCACGAACGCGAGCGGGATGGACAAAGACGAGATCGAGAAGATGCGTCGTGATGCCGAACTGCACGCCGACGACGACAAGGGCAAGCGAGCCGTGGCCGAGGTGAAGAACGAAGCCGAGCAGAAGATTTTCCAACTGGAAAAACTGTTCAAGGAAGCCGGCGACAAGATTACCGAAGCGGACAAAGCGCCGATCGTGAAGGCGATGGAGAAGGTGCAATCGCTGAAGGATGGCACCGACCCGGCCGCAATTCGCACCGCCATCGACGAACTCGATACCGCCTCGCAAGCGATGGCCGCGCACATGTACAAGAACACCGGCACCCCCGGCAGCCCGACGCCGAGCACGCAGGAAAAGAAAGACGGCGACGATGTCATCGACGCCGAGTACGAAGTGAAGAAGTAAGTACTCCGAAAGCCCACATGAAAGCCCACGGACGATTGTCCGTGGGCTTTTTCCATTTTCTGCTATCGTAACTCGCCCATCGCGGATACTCTGAGGGCATTCGATTCCTCCCTCACTTTCGGGTACCGCAACCATGTCATCGTCGCGTCGCGAGTTCGGCTCGCAAATCCTCGGTTCGCTCGTCGCCTACGGTCTCATTGAAACGCTCTGGTCGCGCGACTTGCTCGCAGATAACGTCAAGCCGACCATCGGCGACTGGCTCAAAGATCTCGTCGCGATGACGAACGATCTGCGGGGCCGCAAGCTGACCGACCTCGAATTTCAGACGAAAATGGAAGAGCTTTACAAACGGGTCGATCTCAAAACGCTCTCCACATTCGTGAAACTCGACGACATCGAAAAGAAATCGAAGCTCCCCGACAACGGGGCCGCCAGCCTCGGGATCGATCTCAGCACGGTCGAGGGATTGCCCGAAGTGCGGTTCGGCCGGCAGATTTTCGGCTGCAAAAAGGGCCGCTCGATCGTGCCGCACGGCCACTCGAATATGTGTACGGGCTTCATCGTTCTGAAGGGCGAATGGCACGGCCGACACTACGACCGCGTCGAAACGCACGCCGAGCATTTCATCATCAAGCCAACGATCGATCGCGCGTTCAAGGCTGGCGATCTCTCGACGATTTCGGATCACAAAGACAACATCCACTGGTTCGAAGCCAAGTCCGAAACTGCATACATTTTCAACGTCCACGTGACCGGCTACGACCCAAAAATCGACGGCAACAGCGGCCGATTGTACGTCGACCCCGATGGCGAAAAGCTAAGCGGCGGGCTAGTGAAAGCCGCAAAAATGACCTCCGCATTGTGCCACAAGAAGTACGGGTGAAAAGAATGATTCGCTTTGCCGTCGGCGATAGCTCGCTCGGTTCGGTGTTGGTTGCGGCATCCGATGCGGGAATGTGCGCGATTTTCCTCGGCGACGATCCAGATGCCCTGGCGCGTGAATTGCCGAATCGCTTCCCGAAAACCGACATCGTCAGCGGCGATGCGACGTTCGCAAAATGGGTGACCGCCGCGATCGCGCTGGTCGAGCGGCCCGCCGTCGATTGCCCACTGCCACTCGATGTCCGTGGCACCGCGTTCCAAATTCTCGTTTGGAACGCACTCCGGCAAATCCCGCCCGGCACCACCGCCAGCTACACCGATATCGCCAAGCGGATCGGGAAGCCGAAAGCCGCACGCGCGGTGGCCGCAGCGTGTGCCGCCAACAAGATCGCGATTGTCATCCCGTGCCATCGCATCGTGCGAACCGACGAGACGCTATCGGGCTATCGTTGGGGCATCGAGCGAAAAGCGGAATTGCTAAAACGCGAGGACGTGCCACGGTACCGTTAAACGAAAAACCCGTTGCGTACCGCAACGGGTTTAAATGCCGGAGACAGGACTTGAACCTGCACTCTCTTGCGAGAACCAGCCCCTCAAGCTGGCGTGTCTGCCAATTTCACCACTCCGGCTCGTAAGTAGATTATGACGTGAGTAGGGAAATTTTCAACCCCCCGCGATGCGATTCTTGTACGCCGACCACGCAGTACGAACCCGATGGCGTATCGTCGTCCATTCCTCGGGCGATCGATCCGTTTTCGAGGGCACATCGATACCCAGTATCTCCGCAAACAGCATCGTTACGGAATCACAGACTGCAAAATTCTTTGCGGCACTCGACTGATCGTGCCAAAAGTGTTCCAACGCACGAAAGTGTTGTACGTATCGTGCGAGTTCGAACGGGCGATAGACTGCTAGAGAACGCAGTGCAGATACCCGACTGGAAGGCGATGCGGTCTTCAAACGTCGGATGAAAGCGTCCCAACACTTACTGTCGTCCGACTTCATGACCGAATCGGCTTCTACGTTCGAAAGTTCGAGTTCTTCATTCGTTTGACACTCGTCGACAAGGTGTATGAAGTGTCGAGTCAATGCTCGTGTAAAGTTTGTTTTGTCTAGAACTTCCAGGCAAGTAATCGCATTCAGGCGATGAATCTTCTGTGGATGATACGCACCTTCGAGAAGCCAATCGATTTTTGTCGCAACCGACAAATTCGCATGAACGAGCGCAATAGAAATTTGGCAGCGCAATTCGGGCTTGTTCTTCAGCGAATTCCGATAAATTACGATCAGCCGTTTGGGGTACTTGGCCGCCAACAATCGCAGCAATGTGGGATTGTTCGTTCGCATGTGTACGGCGTAGGTACTCGCCCATTTCTCCTCGCCAATCTTCTTTGCTTTCTCAAGCCACAACGTGGCCAAACGCTGTCGTTCTAACAGCTTGGCTTCGGATTCCGGCAGATATTCCGAATTGGATATTTCACTGAGAATTTGACCGCAAATTCCTCCGACTGTTTCGATCAATACCCCATCGCCGAAACTATTCGTCACGGTACTTCTCGTTAATCGCGTGTCGTTCAGGTGAGCGATCAAGAAAGGAACCGCATCGAATCCCAAATGACAAATTTTATCGTACGCGGTCGGTGTTGCGGCCAGATCTGCGTGCCATAACAAGTTCGAGTCTTCATCGCAAAGTTTGGTAATGTTTCCTTCGATCCCTTCAAGATCCGCTTTCGTCTTGTGTAATGTCCGTCTGAGATCCACGAGTAGGTCGGAATCGCGTACCTGATAATGCCAGTCGTCATCGCATATCAGTTTCATGTAGGTGAAAGCATTCGATCGGTCTGTATCGATTTCGACCAACGAGTATGTATATTGCCTCCATGCCATTCTTCGCACAATCGAGAGTGTATGACATGGGTTGCCCGTTACCTCATCGGGATTTTGACCACTACCCGTACATTTCTTTCCACGAAGAAAAGCCTCTGCTGCGAGATCCGTCCAGCCGAGATGATGCGACCATGCTGCCAGAGCCAGCCAATTCTCAGCGGTGTACTCGATTCCTTCGATCGCGGAAATGGTAGGCGAAACGACCGTCAGCCGCGATTCGCGGTATTCACTGTATTCGGTATAACGAGTGTGTATGATAGCAGGTTCTGTATTGGATTTAACGCGAACGAGAATGTCCAGGTTCACCAACTTTTGTTCGGTATCAACCCATCGAATCAGCTTCGCGTTTTTCGGTGGCAGCCAGAGGTTGTAGCGTTTGTAAACAGCGTAGAACTCGGCCGCCGACTTCGGCTCTGCCTTCATACGGGTATCCATGTCGCTGAAAAACAGCACCGTGGCTGCGCACATGACAAATACGGACATCATTCTTCTCCGGGTGGCGACCTCTAAACGTTTCAGCCGGAGTTCTGTTGGGACAATTTGGGATTGAACTAACCCGATTCATTCTGCGAGAAGTACATTACGATCTCAGACATCGTTGGCCCTCGAAGAGTTGCACGAAAATGAATCCGATCAATGCCGATGGTCATGGCACAGCAGTCATTGATGAGAGGGGGGGTCGTTCCGCACGATCTTTCGCCACTTGTGATCGCCGTCGTTATCGATGACGACAGGCAGTATGAGATCGATCCGCCACTCGTGCTTGAGCCTAAAAGCGACGATAATCGACTCGTTGTCGAAGTACCATCGCTCAAACTGTCTGTTTGCGCCACAACTCGTTCCAACTTGGAAAAGTGACTTCAGTTCGATCTTGCTTTTTTTGTGGGATAATTATGCGAATGAGCAAGACGATAAAATGACACCCGACGCGATAAGCGAATTTCTACCGTTTGGAAAGGAGTCGAAAACAAAACATTAACCGCGGAGGGCGCAGAGGACGCGGAGAACAGAATTCATAACGATTACCTCTGCGTTCTTTGCGAACTCTGCGGTTAAAAGTCGTGGCTTGAGGAACACTCCTCACCCGCCGCGTGTGTGCGAGACTAAATCGTGCGTGCGGATCAGGTCGTCGAGTGCGGGCGCGACTTCGGCATATTGCGATTTTGGGATTGTCAGCGTCACTTCGTACGCAACGGTTGTTGTTTCGCTCGGTGTGCCTTCGACGGCATCGAGCGTCAGGTTCCGCAAGAGGCTCGCATCGAAACCGGTGTTGTCGAGTTCACCGATGGCTTGCAGTTCGATCAGAATCTCGGACAGTTTGGCGGGATCGTACCGGCCTTGGGCTTCGCGGTTGTTCAGCACGATGTTCAACGCCTTTTCTCGTGACGGACTCAGGCGAACGACCGACACCGGCACGTGCGTGTGACCCAACACGCACAGGATTTTGTAGCGCATATGCCCGCCGACGATCTGCCCGCTCAGCTCGTTCCAGACGAGCGGTTCGACCAACCCGAATTCGGTCAGGCTCCGCATCAGCTTGCGATATCCCGGCGACGATGGCGACAGCGCACGCCGCGGGTTGTACGGGGCGGGCTTCACGTCGTCGATCGGGAGCAATCGGACTTCTAACGGAACCACGGTGCAATCTCCCGGACGCGCAAATAGTGTACGGACGTATCTATTCATCGGGGATTGCGTTTGTCAAACGGAAACGGTATCCGGTTACCATTTACGGCTTCGGAATCGTCGCCGGTTTGCGCTCGAACTCGTAGTAGACGTGACCCGCACCCGCTTTAGCCTCCAGCTTGCGCGGCGGATTCACGCAAAAGTGCTCTTGTAGCATCTTCGTGTCGGCTTC
>JANXNT010001101.1 GCA_025353985.1 Limnoglobus sp. | reverse complement strand
TGTGAGTGCGCTCGAAGGCGGGAACTTCGATGAAGGCTCGACGACGATCACACAGCTACAAGCCCTGCGGGCCGCACGCAACGCGGGTATCCCGGTGCCGAAGAAGACGATCGATAACTCGGTGGAATACCTGCGGAAATGCACGACGCCACGTGGCGGCATCATTTACAACCTTAGCAGTGGTGGCATCGCGGCATCGGGCCAAGAGCGCCCGCCGATCACCGCCGCCGCCGTTGCCTGCGCGTTCAGTTCGGGCCAGTACAACGACGAATACGCGAAGAAGTGGATCCAGTATTGCAAGGAAAACATCCCGTACGCCAAGGGCCGACTGTCTCACGACGAGTACCAAAGCTACTACTTTGCACAGGCCATCTACGTCCTCGGCGACGACCGCTACGGCCAGATGTTCCCGAAAGTGGCGAAGGCCGACTGGCTGACGTGGACATCGTATCGCGAAGCGATGTACGAGTACCTGAAAGGCCAACAGGCTGCCGATGGCAGTTGGTCCGGTGGCTACATCGGGCCGGTGTTTTCGACCGCGACGAACTTGACGATCTTGCAACTGGAAAAAGGCATTCTCCCGATCTACCACCGGTAAGATTCCGCAAAACAATTCACCTGTATTCAATAGGAACCCTCGCACCATGACCGTCGATACGCCTGTTATTAAACTCGAAGATTCGGACATCGCGTCGATTAAGAAGCTCCAGACGGCTTATAAGGATCTGAAGCACCAACTCGGTCGCGTGATCGTCGGCCAAGACGAAGTCATCGAGCAACTGCTTATCGCGATGTTCAGCCGCGGCCACTGTATGCTCGAAGGCGTGCCGGGCCTCGCGAAAACGTTGCTGATTTCGTCGCTGGCGAAATGTCTGTCGCTCGATTTTAGCCGCATTCAATTCACCCCGGACTTGATGCCTGCGGACATCACCGGCACGGACTTCATTGAGAAGAACCCGATCACGGGCGGGATCGACCTGAAGTTCCGGCCCGGCCCGCTGTTCTCGAACATCGTGCTCGCGGACGAAATCAACCGGACGCCGCCCCGAACGCAGGCCGCACTTCTCGAAGCCATGCAAGAGCGTACGGTGTCGGTCGGCCGCGTTCGCCATAAGCTCGCCAGCCCGTTCTTCGTGCTCGCCACGCAGAACCCGATCGAGCAAGAAGGGACGTACCCGCTACCCGAAGCCCAACTCGACCGCTTCATGTTCAAGGTGTTCGTCACCTACCCGAGCTTCGACGAAGAGTTCGAGATCGCTCGCCGTACGACGGCGTTGCAAGTCGAGGAAATCGCCCCGGTACTTACCGGCGAGCATATCCTCGAGTTGCAAAATCTCGTGCGTAAAGTGCCGGTGTCGGATCACATCATCCGCTACTGCCTCGCGATCGTACGGCAAACGCGGATCAGCGAAGGCGGTGCGCCGAAGTTCATTCGCGAATGGCTCTCGTGGGGTGCCGGACCGCGTGCTGTGCAGAATCTGAGCCTCGGTGCAAAGGCACGGGCACTGTTGAACGGTCGCCCGCACGTGACCACCGAAGACATCAAGAAACTCGCGCTGCCCGTGATGCGCCACCGGTTGTTGACGAACTTCACGGCGGCATCTGAAGGCATCACGACGGACATCGTCGTGAAGAAGATCCTCGAAGAAACGCCAGACAAAGAAGGCGATCTGGAGAAGGACGACCGGTTCAAGAAGATCTTCG
>JANXNT010001067.1 GCA_025353985.1 Limnoglobus sp. | reverse complement strand
CACCGAGTGGCCCACCCACTACTGCCGCTCTGGATCTCCCTTGTCGCCCGAGGCGATCTTCGCGTTGCGGCTCGCCCTCCCAAAGCAGACGCGATGCCGAAGCAGAAGTCGAAAGGCTCGCCGTCAAAACCGAAGATGGCCAAGGGCCGCTTCAATAACCTTCAGGGTCGGTGGTTGGAACTGCTCTCCGACAACCTATCTGGATGGCGTAGAGCCGCCGGCTATGGCGGCGGTGGCCTTTTTGACCCCACAACTGCGCCTATTTCGCGAAGGTGAGACGGAGAAGGCACGGCAATTCCTTCGCGACGTGATCCACTTCATGCGATCCCGTGGCTGGACGTTTAGCGACCGTGTTCAGAACGATCCCGAGGAACTGCTGCGGACGCTCGACCATGTCTGCCAGGATCGACTTGCTGGAAACAAAGCCCCAGACATGCAGAAACTGGACGCTGCTCGCAAGCGACTCGATGATCTCGGCTTTGACGGCTCGTTCGCTTCCCTTCTTTTCGCCTTGACGGCGAGAAGAAGCACGGGGCGTGTCTCTGGCGGACTTGACCTTCCTGTCGCGGAGAACGAATCGATCACAAGCGCGGCATGCCACATGATGACGACGACGAAGTCCGATCATCAGACCGCGATGATGCTCCTTCGGAGAATCTTGAACCACGTCGCCAAAGAGCAGGAGCTTGGATACACCTTCTTGCAGAAACTCGCCTCTTCGATGGGCGTAAATCTGTCGTCAAATCGAAAGAAACAGAATGTTTTCACGATCTTGAAGACGAATGGACTCATCACAAAGACCAAGAACTACAGCCATTGTGCCAAGTGGAGCATTGGCAATCTTTATGCCGTCACTGAGAAGGTTCAGTTCGTGACGACCGAAGCAGCATTGATGGAGAAGAGATGCAAACAAGCAGGAGACGAGGACGGAAGAAAAACGGGGATTAGTAGTAACTACACTATCTCCCCGCTTTTGACAAATGAGTCTCTTTACGAGCCTTTGGACATGGAAGAAATTGCTTCCGAGGTGGCACGGCTTCGTCCAAATCAGAGGACTTCAACCCGAATCCGCTCATCGGTAGCCAAGCGTCGATGACCACGCACCTGCCTTGATCACGCCACAAACTAAATTTGGTTCGCAATACGGTCAGAGTATCCAATGTCATAACCAACGGCCTCTTCTGGGAGGACGTGGTGGAAGTCCCTGACTATGCTAACGAGAATGAATTCCTCAGCGAATCATCGAGGTGATCGACGGTGGCGACTTCAAGGAAGGCGACTGGCCCTTCGCGGAAGAATTTGAGATTGTTGGCGAGGAGGTATTAGCTGCACCGCCCAATGCCGAGCCGACCTACCTCCTGGCTCGGGATGACGAGGGCGATCTGGAGGTTTTGCCAAGACCGTGGGTGATCAATGGCTCCCGGCTAATAATGCACTGACGGACGATCAACACGGCTCCTTGGCCCTGTCCCATCCCGACATCTTACCCAGGCGTACACGGCTAACCTGTATCCCGCGATTGTTCCATCCAGCGTCGAGCCTTGCTGTTAGTAACCTCAGCCCGGTCAAGTGCTTGTAGTAATAGATCGATGGCGTAGCGTAACATTATTAAAGACTTACTGGGCATAAGCTAGGAATGAAACTCATGGGCCAGCCAGATCACCATTCTTCATGGAGCAAGTACCAAAACATAATACTAAAAAACCTTTTTGAAGAAACCCTGGCGTTCGGTTCCATCTCAGGTCAGCC
>JANXNT010001054.1 GCA_025353985.1 Limnoglobus sp. | reverse complement strand
GTACAGCCGCGTGCGGGCCCCGGTGCGCTGAATCTCAGCTTGCGTGCGCGCCGCGTCAAACTCGGCCTGGTCCAAGTCCTTGCGGGCAATGATGCCGGCCTCAAACAGCTCGCGCTGGCGTTGCAGATGGGTAAAACCAGATAATACAACTTGGCACCATCAATCGTACGATCCTGCAACAGGAAAAGGTACGATGATTCTTGTACCTATGCCTATACACAAGCCCGTACCGCACACCGGTTCATTCTCAGATTACAAAAAAGACATGGAGAGCAAAAAGCAACCTTCAGTTGTTATGACTTTCAGTGATAATCTGTATTCGTCGATCAGTACAAATTTGATGGCCGATGATGAAAATCCCGTGAGCACAACATTAATGTCCTTCGACTCCGATATGCTTACATTGAAATGCAGTTTACCAAACTTCGTTGCCTATTCGACTTTATTAAATTCGATTGAAGAATACGACTATTGCCCATTAATTGTGGTCGTGTAAATAATATTATAGTATGTTTTTCAAATTACTTATCGAAAACAGGTTGTACTTTTAACTGATGCACAACGGATGTCTGATAATATGACTGAGCTCACCGATGCTTACTCGGCTCCTAAGGAAGAGTCATTTCGCGATACCGAAGTGCGTTTGGGTGTCGTAATTCCTTTGGATTACGTTGCGTTTCTCGAGCGATCGAATGGCGGGCAGTTCATGGGCGTCGGGTTTTTGAAGCCCGATACATCCGATTGGATTCCCGTCGAACAACTCGAACCGCTCGAAGGACTCGCAACGATTTTACCGGATTCCGATGTTTGGCCAGACGAGTATGCCCCTGCGATTCGGATCGGTTCTGGTAGCGATTCCGAGTTTGGCCTATCGTGTTCTTCAAAGTATCCGGGTGCGATTTTTCGGTTGTGCGTGCCGCATTCGGAGTTCGAGATTCTCGCGCCATCATTCGCGAACTGGTATGCGAAGTTGGCCAACAATCCCGATGCATCCTACTGGACAAATGCTACGAAAGACCCTTGGCGTGCCGCCGAGCGCGGCGACATTTCCAAGATCGTGAAAGCCGATGGAAATGCAGTCGACGCGACTGACAAACGCAAGACGACATTGTTGCATATTGCCGCTGCCAATCGTCGTGTGGAACTGGCGAAATGCTTACTCGATCATCGTGCAGATATTCAACGGATCGATGCATTCGGTTGGGCGGCTGTGCATTATGCGGCACATGTTGGTCGGTCAATCGACATGCTGGTGCTGCTGATTCAGCGTGGCGATTCGCTGGCGCGCACGGATAGCCAAGGCAACACGCCGTTACACCTCGTGGCACAATATTTGGGAAGCTTTCGCGTGTTTCGCTGGCTGATCGACCAAGGTTGCGACCCAACTTTACCTAACTTCGACGGACAAACGGCGGCCAGTCTGGTCGTCGATTTCGCAAAGGAAAACCCAACCGCAGATAGTCTTTGGCAGCCATTCATCGAGTTCCTGATAGAAAAGGGTTACTGCAAGAGGTAACCTCAGGAGTGTGCCGTTCGATGGATTTTCACGATCCGGTTAGTTCGTGGTCGCATTTGCTGATGGCATTATGGATGGTCTTCGTCTGTCTGTTCTTGTTGAAAATTACGGCCAAGCATCGGCGACAACAACGGGCGAGTATCGCGATTTATTCGGTTACGGTCGTGTGGTTGTACTTCATGAGTGGGCTGTTTCATGGGCTGCAACATGCCTCGCCCGAAGTGCGGCGACTTTGGCAACTCCTCGATCAAACCGCGATATTCTGGCTGATTTTCGGATCGAACGTGCCGATCTGCGTGTACGTACTCTCGAATCGCGTGCGCAATCGCATCTTGGGGCTGTTGTTCGCGATTGCATTCGGTGGAACCTTGTACTTGTGGTTGATGCCGAAGCCACCGCACGAGGTACTGATTGGTATTTATGTTGGCATGGGCATTTCGAGTATGTTGCCGCTACGGTCGTACTATCGGCGATTGGGCCGCAGTGGCCTCGTGTGGATCTTCTTGCTCGCGTTCTTGTACGTGATCGGTGCCGTATTTGAGGGCATTCGCTGGCCGGTGATCG
>JANXNT010001031.1 GCA_025353985.1 Limnoglobus sp. | reverse complement strand
AAAAATTGCTCGTCAGATCTCGCGATTTGGGTCGTCTGACGTCGGGATGCCGTCAATCGTCGCATACGAAGGAGCGGACGGGCATTTTGTGATTTACGATGGAGTGACGAGAGCGACCCGTATCGCGAAGTTCGCACCAGGCCGGTTGGTTCGTGTCGAAGTGATCGGACGGCTTCGCCGACCATATGGTCCTGACCCGAAAATCGGAGACTTTATCACATGATTCCCGAAACGAAACGCGAGGTCTTGGCCGTACTGGCGGAATTGTGCGAGCTATCGCCCGAAGTCCGAATGGGTCAACTGCTGGCACATCTCGGATTTCTCGGTGAGGATCAGGTCGAACGGTCGTTGTGGAATATCGATGACGAACAGCTTCTGTCGGTCCTCTATCATCACCGATCGGAATTAACGTCGATTACGCCGGCGGGGCCTTCAGAAAATCGACACGGCGCGTCGCTTCAAAAAATCTCTTGAATATGATCCACGGACTCTAACCACGCCAGCGCGGCGGCGTCGCTCGGCATTCGCCAGTCGCCGCGAGGCGACAGGCTCACCGAGCCGACCTTCGGGCCATCCGGCAAGCACGACCGTTTGAATTGGCTCGAAAAGAAGCGTGTCACGAACATCCGCAGCCACTTCTGAATCTCCGCGGGCGTCCACGCACGGTCAAATTTTGCTTGCTTCGCGAGGTAGAAGATTTTGTCCGGCGGGCTGACCCAGCGTAGGAAGTGGTACAGGAAAAAGTCGTGCAGTTCGTATGGCCCGATCGTTGCTTCGGTCGATTGCGCGATGCTGCCATCGGCGGCGGTCGGTAGCAGTTCGGGTGAAATTTCCGTATCGACCACATCGAGTAGCGTTGCACGCACATCGCCATCGAATTCGTTTTCTGCCGCCCAGCGCACGAGGAATTTGACGAGCGTTTTCGGGATGCTCACATTCGGGTTGTACATGCTCATGTGGTCGGCATTATATGTACACCAACCGAGCGCGAGTTCGGACAAATCGCCGGTGCCGATGGTGAACCCGCTGTTCATCAACAAGCTCGTCCGCATTCGCGCCTGAACGTTTTCGAAGACCAAATCGTGACGCCGTTCGGCAGGCAGCATACGCAGTTTCTCGCCGAGCGATTCGCCCGTTTCGCCCACAAGGGAAATGCCAAATGGCGAATGGCCGAGCGCTCGCATCTGCTGCATGCACATCTCGCGAATGTCGGTTTCGCGTGCGGTCGTGCCGAGTAACGCCATGAGCGATTGGGCGTTGCCTTTGGTGCGGCGGGTCGTGCCGAATCCGGGCATCGTCAGCGCGAGAATCTTCGCTCGGGGTGCGCCGATCGCGTCGAGCGTTTTGCACAAAACGAGCAACGCCAGCGTCGAATCGAGGCCGCCCGACACGCCGATGCTTACGTTCGGCTTGCCGATATGTTCGAGCCGTTTGGCCAGCCCCGCCACTTGCGTGTGAAAGATTTCTTCGCAGCGTTCGCGCAGTGTCGCCGGGTCCGATGGCACGAACGGGTGCGCATCGGTGGTGCGTGCGAGCACATCGGGGCGTTCGGCGTTGGGGATGCTAAAGCGGACGCGGCGGAAACTGCGTTTGAGGCCCGGTTCCGAATGCGATTCGTTGAAAGTCGTGCCGACGTGGCGATCCCGTTCGATGTGCTGAAGGTCGAGATCGGCGACGAGCAACTGCCCCGTACGCTGAAATCGCGGCGATTCGGAGAGTATCGAACCATTCTCGGCAATCATCGCGTGGCCGCCGAAGACGATGTCGGTCGTCGATTCGCCGACGCCAGAGGATGCGTAAATGTACCCCGCAACGCACCGACCCGACTGCCCCGCAACGAGCTGCCGACGGTACGCCGCCTTGCCGATCGCTTCGTTACTCGCGGATAAATTCGCCAGCACCGTCGCGCCGTTCACCGCCTGAATCGCACTCGGCGCGACCGGCATCCAGACGTCTTCGCAGATTTCCACGCCGAGCACGAACCCCGGCGACGTGTCGCATTCGAACAGCAAATCGGTACCGAACGGCACCGTCTGCCCGGCGAGTGTCATCGTGTGAGAGAGCGCATTCCGCGCGGGGGCGAAGTAGCGGGCATCGTAAAATTCCTTGTAGTTCGGCAGGTAGGTTTTCGGGACGATGCCGAGCAATTTGCCACCGCGAAACACCGCCGCGCAGTTGAAGACCATGCCATCGAGCGACAGCGGCAGTCCAACGATGCCGACGCCGCTGAAGCACATATCGGCAGCGGAAAGCAACGTTTCGAGGGCGTTTTCGGCGGATCGTAGCAGTGTGGGTTGGTGGAAGAGGTCGTGGCATGTGTAGCCCGTCAGCCCGCATTCGGGGAAGACGGCGACGCGCACACCGCGTTCCTCGGCATCGCGAAGCAGGTCGAGCGTACGCTCCGCATTGAACCGGCAATCCGCCACGCGGAGTTCGGGCACAGCCGCAGCCACGCGAAGAAACGATAACATCGGCATGGTTCGCTCGGGCGTCGGAGTGAGACGGCTAAAATCCTTCCACGGCATTTTAGCGGATTCATGCCACTCGCCCCGCACTTGGCCACTACCGGTTCATCGCTGTGAGGATTTCGAGCGTCAGGCGGCCCTGGATCGACTCGTCGAGATTGAGGTTTTCGATCGAAGAAAATTCTTGCACGTACATGCCGATGACTTTATGCAAGTCTTGCTTCGGCAGTTGGCTGAGGTCGTTGACACCGGCAGCAGCGAGCCGCGTCACGAGGCGTTCGATCACGCGCTGCTTGAGTCGTTCGAACGGATCGGGCATCCGTGCGGACAAACTACTCGACGAGCCACCCGCACCTGGCCGGGTCGTGGCGTTGAAATTGATGCTGCCCGAAGTCGGGGCCGGGATTGCGGGGTATGAACCCGACAACGGGGGAGATATGGTCCCCGATTTCGCGTTCGGCATCGCGATCGTGCCCGATGCCGCTTTGGCCACGACCGTCGGCGCATTGCCCCGCGTGAACACGGCGAGCGGCGGTTGTTCGAGGATCGCGGGCGGCAAAATCGCCACGACGCGGAAGCCGTTTGGCAACGTCGCATCGTAACCGGATGGCACGGCCGTGGTGCGGAGCGGGTCGTGTTCCGCAAACCCAGCGAGAACCTGGCGATACTGATCCGCATCGCGAAATTGCACGCTCGTCGGTAGCCACGAGTCGGTTTTGCGGCTAATGACTTGGTTGAACGCCATTGTCATGAATTCGGTCACCGACTCATCGCGGAATAGCTCTTCCAGCGGGCCGAAACCTTGCGATTGTGCGAGAATTTCATCGACGAACTTATCGCGGTCTTCGCGGCCCATCGTCGGCGCGTCTTGGTCCAATAACTGATCGATCACCCGTCGCGCATCTTGTCGTAACAACGACAACGGCTTGAACCGCGACTTCGCCAAATCGATCCGCTCGGCAAGCCGCGTCGTGGCGCGCTTGCGAAGGTCTTCGCGTGCAGCCGCCGGGCTTTTCATGGGCCGTGGGAGCAGCCGGGATATCGAAGGATCGTTCATCATCATCTGACCGGATCCCCAAACACACAGAACTGTTGCAGGAGAAAGATAGCACGCGATTCAGCGACCGACCGAACGCAATACGAAAGCGATTGCCAAACCCGTCGCCAAAATCACCCCCATCGCCAACCCGATCAATAACGGCAGGTGCCAACTGATTGCCGTTTTGGCAGGCACGCGGTTCAATCGTGTGCGGGTACTAACCGGCGTTTGCGAATCGACCGAATATCCACGTGTGATTTCACTTTCGGTGTCGCCTTCCAACGCGAACGGCGAGACGTCTTCCAGCGGCACGGTTGCGGTGATTTGCGGGTCAATGCTGGTATGGCCCGCCGCAGCATATGGGGCGATCCGCTCAAGCAAGAGATCCGCCGACGCGATTCGGGCGGCCGGTTCGCGTGCCATGAGCGCGTTGAGAAGCTCGACGATATTCGGCGGAATCCCGGCACGAATCTGGTTCGCGGGAACGATCTCGCAGAACTGATGCAACGCATCGTCGCCGTTTACTGGTGCCGGCGCACGCCCCGTTAGCATGAAATAAAGGGTGCAACCGAGCGAAAACAGATCGGCCGCCACCGTTATCGGCCCCGTCGGCCGCAACTGTTCCGGCGACGCATACTCGATCGGGTTCGTGGCCAACTGAAAGACGCCATCGGCTTCCGTACCGGTTATCCGCTCGAACGCATCGTGGCCGAAGTTGCGGATTTTCAACTCCGTGTACGCCTTCAGACCCTGAACATTCGGGTCGCAACGGAGTTGTAAATGCCCCGGATGAATCGCACCGTGAACCATGTTCCGGGCATGTGCGAACTGCAAACCCGATGCGACCTGGCGCACGTATTCGCAAGCGATATCGATCGGCAGCGGCCCGAAATTCCGCACGACAGTAGCGAGATCGTCACCATCGACGAACTCCATCACGACGTACGACCGATTGCCGACGCGGTTGGCATCGTACGTGGTAATGATGTTCGGATGAACGAGTTGCGCGACGGCGCGCGTGACTTGCTGGAACGCCTGCCGATTCGCCTCGGATTGTGATTGTTCCGGTGCGAACAACTCGATGGCCGCGAGGCGATTCATCGTGCGGTGCCGTGCCTTGAACACCTGCCCCGAGGCCGTGTCGCCGATCCGTTCGAGGATCGCGTATTGCCCGATGAGGAAGCCATCGGACTTGCCGCTCGCGATCCGTTCCGCTTGGAACTCGCTGAGAATCCCCGCTTGAACGAGCTGTTTCGCGGCCTGTGCGACCGTACCACTCGCATGGAAACCCGCACAAAATGCTTTCAACGAACGTTCGTTCACGAGACCCGATTTGCGCACGACCCCTAAAAATTCGCGCAGATCGGTGACCGCCTTCGCGCTTGTCGAAACCATTACATCCATTCCATTCAAAAGGATGTACCAGCATAGTTCACCGAAACAAACTGCGCCGAACGAATGGAGGAAATGGCAGCCGTGTGCTCGACCACCAGTGAAGATTTGCGGCGAAGCAGAAATGCGGAACGGTCACTCGTCGTCGATGACGAGCGATGCGAGAATCGCCCGCATCACGTCTTCGTTTCGCTCGCGGTCGTACTCGCTCACCTGGTACATCACGAGCACCGGGCCGGCGGGCGCGAGGATGGCGCGCGTCTGGCAATGCACCGTCGTATCGAGCGTCAGGAAGTCGATGTCGTGGCCGAGTGCAGGCTCGCCGGCGAGCGATTCGATCGCGTCCACCACGTCGA
>JANXNT010001029.1 GCA_025353985.1 Limnoglobus sp. | reverse complement strand
CGCTGGCGTGGCGGTGCGGGCGATCGGGCTTTCCCGCTACGATTGGCCGCGATGGGAGATTGTCGATCGCACCGCCCGCGTACTCGGCGGGGTCGTCGTCGATCACTGGATTTCGCACGATTTCAGCCGGTCCCGCGAACGGATTCCCGTCTGGGTGCAAGAGACGATGGCGAACGCACGGCTGACGGGCGATGCCCTCATGGCCGACCTCCACGCCGCCGTCACCGAAGCCACGACTGAACCGATCGACGCCGCACTGAACCGCATCACCGAGTCGCTGCAACCCAAAGGCTGGTTATCGCGCACGCCCGATGCGAACCGCATCCTTCAAGCCGTAGATGAAGTCAATCAACTCATCGGCACGCCCGGCACGAACCGGATCCCGGCGCACATCGAAGATACGATCCGCAACCGCGCGAGCGAAGTCGTCGCCCACGTCGTTCCGTTGCTTCACGACGCCGTTCACGCACTCGTAGACGATCCGAAGTTCCGGCTATCAGGCGCGGAAGAAGCGATCCAGCAGATCAACGCCTACTTCGTCGATCAGAAGACTCGCAGCGAACAGAACATTCAGGAATCCGAACGAACGGCGCGGGTGGGGTACGATCTGCTCATGGCGTTCGTTCACCCACAGCGCGGGTCGAAGAAAGCCACGGCAACCGAACTCGGCGACGCGCTCCGCACGTACCCGATCGCCCACTACCGCGCGATCCTCGATCGGCGAATTCATCGCGTGTTCGAGCATTTGCGAACGGTGTTCGGCGAACTCGGTGCGGAGATCGCCGCGTGCCGCCAACGTATTCAAGCACTGCAAGTCGCCTTCGTGGCCGACCTCGATCAGCCGACGCCCCCGATCGGCCCGCGGCAAGTCACACCCGTCGGGTGCGCGACTATCGAAGACGCTTCGCAGCAGTTTTTGAAAATCCTCAACGACGACGACTTGCACGAAGCCGAACTCTGGATTCAGAACGGCATCGAACGCGAGTTCGGCGGACTCTACCAAGCCTGCTTAAATTCCGGCGACGGCCCGACCGAGATCATGCGCGTCCTCCGCGAACAGTGTCGCCTATTCCTTAACGCCCGCCTCGGCGAAACTGACCTGACGGCGATGTTTGCCGCCAAGTTTGGCACGCACGCCAATGTCGTCCGCGCGTTCGTCGATGCTTATCGCAATGCCGCCCCCGGCGTTGTCGGCAACGGTCCGTGGGCCAAACCGAGTCTCACCGTGTTGGGCACCCCCGCAGGCGAAGCGGGCGAATCGTTCCGACAATGTGCCGACGAAGCGTTCCCGATCGACGACCGCACCGCCTTCGCGGACACCGCCGATGAAGTCGCGATCTACCGCGAATATCCGTACGTCCCATTGAACACGCTACCGCAGTTCGGCCACACCTGGGCCGCCGCCTACCGCACCGCCTGGGAAACCACGCAATGCACCCCGCACATCCGTACCGACATCACCGAGTGGGCCGCCGTCGATGCGGACTGAGCCAACGGCCGGAGTCTTGTTCTGTTTCCGTTCTGCTCGCGATCGCTTTGTGAACTACACTTCCGTCGGGAATGGCACCATTCAGAGACGGAACATGACGACTGCTACCGCTTCGGAACTTACGTATCGCTCCGTCGATGTCACGCCGCCGCCGCGTTTGCCTGCGAAACCGGGCTTGTTTGGCATCGGCTACGATGTCCTGACGCTCGGCGGCCTCAGCTTGCTGGCGCTGCCCGCGTTCTGGTTGCTCGGTGCGTTCTCGCCCCTTTCGATGCCCGACGGGCGAATTGCCGCCCCGCTGATCGCATTGCTCGGCATCGCGTCGTATGCCGTCAACTACCCGCACTATGCCGCCACTTATGCCCGTGCTTACCGCAGTGTCCGTAGCATTCGCGAATACTGGTGGAGTTGCCTCGTCGCGCCGTTGTTACTAACCGTGCTGGCGGGAATCGCGCTCGCCGTGGGTGGCGATGGCGTGCCGTTGTACTTCAAATTGTACTTGTTAATTAGCGGATATCATTACTCCGGGCAGACGTACGGCATCGCGCTCATCTTCGCCGGGAAGGCCAAACTCGGGTTGAACCGCACCGACAAATGGTTGCTCATGGCCCCGATCTACACGTCGTGGTTGTGGATTTTGTGTTCGATGGAGAACGCGGCCGCCGCGCCGATGATGTTCGGGGAAACGATGGCGATCCACCCGCTTGGCCTGCCCGAATGGGCGGCACTCGCCTCGAAAATCGCATTCGGCCTCGGAATCGTGGCCTATGCCGTGTTGAACGTGCGGTTATATCGGCGTAACGGCAAGGCACTGCCGGGCGTGTCGCACGTGGTGGTGGCGGCTCAGTGCGTCTGGTTCGTACTCGGTGCGAACACGCCAGAGTTCGTGAATTTCGTGCCGTTCTTCCACTGTTTGCAGTACCTGAT